>NZ_SMKB01000495.1:0-1116 GCF_004348575.1 Actinomadura sp. 7K534 | reverse complement strand
TGTACTGCCCATGGACGTTGGTGACGGCGACACGGGCTGGATGATCTTGCAATAAGGAGGACCTCCTGGCGTGGTGTGGAGCTACCACACACCAACTCCACGCCAAGGAGGTCCTCGTGCCCCACCGTAACGCGCCGCTGACCGAGCTGGGCCGGCTTCGCCTGGCCCGGTGCGTGGTGGACGAAGGCTGGTCGCTGCGGCGGGCGGCCGAGCGGTTCCAGGTGTCGCACACCACCGCGGCCCGCTGGGCCCGCCGCTACCGCGACCAGGGACCGGCCGGGATGAGCGACCGCTCCAGCCGCCCGCACCACAGCCCCCGCCGTACACCTGAGCACATCGAGCGACGCATCGTGGGCCTGCGCGTCTCGAAACGACATGGCCCGGCCCGGATCGCCTCCCGGCTCGGGTTGCACGCCTCCACCGTCCACCGGGTCCTGCAACGCTACCGCTGCCCGGCCCTGGCGCACCTGGACCAGGCCACCGGCCGCCCGATCCGCCGCACCGTGCACCGCTACGAACACCACGCGCCCGGCGACCTGATCCAGGTCGACATCAAGAAACTGGGCAACATCCCCGACGGCGGCGGCCACCGCACCCACGGCCGCGCTCGCGGACGACGCAACAGCCAGCGCACCGACACCGGCAACCGCCGCTCAGGCGGCAAACCCCTGCTGGGCTACAGCTACCTGCACACCGCCATCGACGACCACTCCCGCCTGGCCTACACCGAAATCCTGCCCGACGAAACCCAGCACTCGGCCGTGGCGTTCTGGCAGCGCGCCCACGCGTTCTTCACCGACGCCGGGATCACCGTGCGCCGCGTGCTGACCGACAACGGCCCCTGCTACCGCTCCCGCACCTGGCGCACCACCCTGGCCGCCGCCGGCATCACCCACAAACGCACCCGCCCCTACCGGCCCCAGACCAACGGCAAGGTCGAACGCTTCCACCGCACCCTGCTGACCGAATGGGCCTACGCCCGCCCCTACACCTCAGAAACCCAACGCCGCGCCGCCCTCGCACCCTGGCTGCACATCTACAACCACCACCGCGGCCACACCGCACTAGCAGGCCAACCCCCCGCCAGCCGCGTCACCAACCTGTCAGGGCAGTACA
>NZ_SMKB01000494.1:0-1135 GCF_004348575.1 Actinomadura sp. 7K534 | reverse complement strand
TCCTACCCCCGCAGGCTCTTCCGCCGCCCGATCCGCGGCGGCGGCCCATTGCCTTCCCGCGTCCCGGCGTGCTTAATGGAGGTGGCCATATTGGAAACTCTGTTTCGCTAGTCGAAACAGCGCCCGCTCCTCGGAGGCAGCATGCGCCCCGTACGCGCCGTCCGGACCCTGGCCGCGGCCAGCGCCGCCGCCCTTGCCCTGACCGCCGCCGGCTCCATCACCCCCGCCCACGCCGCCGTCTCCCGCGTCCAGACCACCGTCGAGATCCCCTGCGCGTTCACGACCCTGAACCAGAGCGCCGACTGGTACTTCCCCTCCGGCTCCCCGCAGGGCCTCGTGTGGCTGCAGCACGGCTTCGCCCGCGCCAACGACCACGTCGCCGACCTGGCGTCCCGGTACGCCGAGGCCGGCTACCTGGTCTTCGCCCCGACCCTGCCCAGCGCCAACCTGTTCGGCTGCACGCTGCAGAACATCGGCAACAACACCGGCTTCCTCGCCAACGTCGCCGACCTGTTCGCCAAGATGGGCGACCCGTCCGACAAGCTCGGCCGCAGCTTCGCCAGGGCCAGGACCGAAGCGGGACGGCCCGGCCTCGCCCTGCCCGGCTCCCTCGTCTTCTCCGGGCACTCGGCGGGCGGCGAGGCCGTCAGCCATGTGGCCGGACGCCTGCGCACCGACAGCGCGGCGGGGTGGGCCCGGCTGCGCGGCCTCGTCCTGCTGGACCCGGTGAAGTCGTTCATCGGCGACAACCTCGGCACCGGGCTGCGGGCGGTGGACGGCACCGGCCGCATGGTCCGCACGATCTCCGCGCCGGACGGCATCTGCAACAACGGCGGCAGCGGCACCGACGCGGTCCAGGCGGGCGTGCACGCACCGTTCGTCGGCGTCCGGCTGACCGGCGGCGCGCACACCGACGCCGAGGGCGCGAGCACCGACACCGTGGGGACGCTCGCCTGCGGAACGCCGAAGGCGGAGAACGTCGCGGTCCTGCAGACGTTCGCGGTCGCCTGGGCCAGGGACGCCTTCAACGGCACGCAGACTCCCGCCTACCTGCCGGGCGGCTCCTACTACGAGTCGCAACTGGGCGCGGGCAGGATCCAGACCCTGGCCGGCGCCTCCTCCCCCGCCCCCTGAC
>NZ_SMKB01000493.1:0-1143 GCF_004348575.1 Actinomadura sp. 7K534 | reverse complement strand
CCCTTGGTGCGGTGCGTCGTGCGGTGCGTCGTCGGCGGGCGGGTCGCGGCGGGTGAGGTGGACGGTGACGGCGGCGCCGGGGGCGTGCTTGGCGGCGTTGGTGACGGCCTCCTGGACGACGCGGTGCGCGGTGAGCGCGGCCATCGGCGCGAGTTCCGGCAGGTCGGCGGCGGTGCCGGCGAGGTGGACGGGGACGCCGGAGGCGCGGGCGCGTTCGACCAGGTCGCCGATGCTCTCGTGCGGGGGCCGCACCGGCGCCGCCCCGTCCCGCCCGTCCCGCCCGTCCGAGCTGTGCGGCGTGCCCGGGCCGGTGGCGGTGTCCTCGCGGAGCACGCCGATGATCTCGCGGAGGTGCTCGGTGGCCTCGGCCGCGCCGCGGCGCAGCTGCGCGGCGGCGTCGCGGTGCCGGTCGTCGAGGCCGGGCGCGACCTGCAGGGCGCCGGCGCGGACGGCGATGAGGGCGAGTTCGTGGCCGAGGGAGTCGTGCATGTCCTGGGCGATGCGGGCGCGTTCGCGGAGCCGTTCGCGTTCGGCGATGATGCGCTGCTGGTGCTCCAGCCGCTCGGCGCGTTCCCACCCGGCGTGCAGGAGCTCCTGGTACTGGCGCCAGTAGCGGCCGGTCAGCCAGGGCAGGACGCCGAACAGCACCAGCCAGACCGTGGAGGGGAACCACGTCTCGACGGCCTGGCCGCGTGCGGTCGCCAGGGCCGACCCGGCGACGAACACGGCGGTGAACGCCCACAGCGGCGGCTGCGCGCGGATGGTCCGCCGCCCGGTCAGGTAGGCCAGCACGGGCATGGCGAACACGAAGTTGCCGTGGACGGCGATCAGCGCCATGGCGGTCAGCAGCGCCGCGGTGGGCCGGGCGCGGGACACCGCGACGGCGGCGGCCAGGACCGCCAGGCCGCCCACGCACAGCCACCACGCCGTCCGGCCCGGGTCCAGCGGCGAGACGATGCCGGCGACGACGGGGAGGGCCAGCACCCCGTACAGCAGGGCGTCCTTGACCAGCGCGGCGCGGGTGGGCCGGCGGACGGCCTCGCGCAGCGCCCGCGGGCGGACGGCGCGGGCGGCCGCGCGGCCCCGGCCCGCCGCCGCCGTCACGGCCCGCCCGATGGCCTGCCGCCGGGCGGGGCCGGTGGG
>NZ_SMKB01000492.1:0-1145 GCF_004348575.1 Actinomadura sp. 7K534 | reverse complement strand
GAGGAGCTGGCGGGCGATGACCATGCGCTGGATCTGGTTGGTGCCCTCGTAGATCTGGGTGATCTTGGCGTCGCGCATCATCCGCTCCACCGGGAACTCGCGCGTGTACCCGTAGCCGCCCAGCAGCTGGACCGCGTCGGTGGTGACGTCCATCGCCACGTCCGAGGCCAGCGCCTTGCACGCCGACGACACCAGCGTCAGGTCCGCGACCTGCTCGCCCAGCATCGCCCGCTCGGACTTGATCGCGGCGTGGTAGGTCAGCTGGCGGGCGCCTTCCAGCCGCATCGCCATGTCGGCCAGCATGAACTGCACACCCTGGAAATCGGCGACGGGCCTGCCGAACTGGCGGCGGTCCTTGACGTACCCGACCGCGAAGTCCAGCGCGCCCTGCGCGATCCCCAGCGCCTGCGCGGCGATGGTGATGCGGGTGTGGTCCAGCGTGGCCAGCGCCGTCTTGAACCCCGTCCCCTCCGCGCCGATGATCCGGTCGCCCGGGATGCGCACGTCCTCCAGGATGACCTGGCGGGTCGGGGAGCCCTTGATGCCCAGCTTGCGCTCCTTGGGCCCGAACGACACCCCCGGGTCGCCCTTCTCCACCACGAACGCCGAGATCCCCCGCGCACCGGCCGACGGATCGGTCACCGCCATCACCGTGTAGAACTCCGACACACCCGCGTTGGTGATCCACATCTTGGTGCCGTTGAGCACCCAGTCCCCGCCCTCGCGCACCGCACGCGTCTTCATCCCCGCCGCATCCGACCCGGCGTCGGCCTCCGACAACGCGTAGGAGAACATCGCCTCACCCCGCGCCACCGGCGCCAGGTACCTGCGCTTGAGCTCCTCCGAGCCCGACAGCAGGATCGGGACGGTGCCCAGCTTGTTCACCGCCGGAATCAGCGACGAGGACGCACACGCGCGGGCGACCTCCTCGATCACGATCACCGTGGCGAGCGCATCGGCTCCCGCGCCGCCGTACGATTCGGGCACGTGCACCGCATGCAGGTCGCCGGCCGCCAGCGCGTCCAGCGCCTCCCGCGGGAACCGCGACTCCTCGTCCACCTCCGCCGCGAAAGGAGCGATCTTGGCATCGGCCAGCTCACGCACCGTCCGCCGCAGCAGCTCATGCTCCTCCGACGGCGCGTACG
>NZ_SMKB01000491.1:0-1150 GCF_004348575.1 Actinomadura sp. 7K534 | reverse complement strand
ATCGAGGAGAGCGGCTTCCGCTCACTCGGCCTGGCCAGGGAGATCTCCCTGCACTGCCCGGACGACGTGGACGAGTGGGTGACCGAGCTGCAGATCGAGGTGACTGCGGCGTAGTGGAAACGGTCGATTTGGAAGGGCACCGGATCGAGCTGACCGGCTACTGCTACCGGATGCTCGGCTCCGGGTTCGAGGCCGAGGACGCGGTGCAGGAGGCGCTGCTGGCGGCGGCGGAGCACTGGCCGCGCGAGGGGGTGCCCGACCGGCCGGAGGCGTGGCTGATCCGGGTCGCGTCGCGGCGGATGACCGATCTGCTGCGCGGTGAGGCGGCGGCGCGGCGGCGGGAGGAGCGGGCGGCGGCGCGGGTCCCGCCGGACGAGCGGGTCGCGCCCGCCGCGGACGCCGCCGCGCCCGGCGACGACACGCTGACGCTGCTGCTGCTGTGCTGCCATCCGGCTTTGACGCCGCCGTCGCAGGTCGCGCTGACGCTGCGCGCGGCCGGGGGGCTGACCACGGCGGAGGTCGCGCGGGCGTTCCTGGTCCCGGAGGCGACGATGGCGCAGCGCATCGCCCGCGCCAAGCAGCGGATCCGCGCGGCGGGCGGCCGGTTCGCGATGCCGCCCGCGGGTGAGCGGGACGCGCGGGTCCGCGCCGTCCTGCGGGTGCTGTACCTGGTCTTCAACGAGGGGTACACGGCCAGTTCGGGGCCGGAGCTGCACCGCGCGGAGCTGACCGGGGAGGCGATCCGGCTGGCGCGGGAGCTGCACGGGCTGCTGCCGCGGGACGGGGAGGCCGCGGGGCTGCTGGCGCTGATGCTGCTGACCGACGCGCGCCGCCCGGCCCGCACCGCCGCGGACGGGAGCCTGGTCCCGCTGGCCGAGCAGGACCGCGGCCTGTGGGACCGGGCGTCGATCGCCGAGGGCACCGCGCTGGTCACCCGGGCGCTGGCGCGGGCGCGGCTCGGGCCGTACCAGGCGCAGGCGGCGATCGCGGCGGTGCACGCGGAGGCGGCCCGCGCGGAGGACACCGACTGGCCGCAGATCGTCGCGCTGTACGAGCTGCTGGAGCGGCTGGACCCGGGGCCGGTGGTGCGGCTCAACCACGCGGTCGCGGTGGCGATGGCGCGGGGGCCGCGGGCGGGGCTGGAGTTGCT
>NZ_SMKB01000490.1:0-1176 GCF_004348575.1 Actinomadura sp. 7K534 | reverse complement strand
GACCCCGCCCAGGGACGCAGGCAGCTGCGCGCCACCGACGTCAAGCGCCTCAACCGCGAATGGCGCCGCCGCACCGACGCCCGCCTCGGGCTCCTGGTCGAATCGGTCACCCAGCCTTTCAACGTGGGCTCCATCGTCCGCACCGCCGCCGTGTTCGGCGTCGATCACCTCTGGCTCGCCGGCAACACGACTCCGCCGACCCACCGCAACGCCGCCAAGACGGCGCTCGGCACCGACCGCCTCGTCCCCTGGGAACACGCCGGCACCCCCGCCGAGGCCGCCGCGGCCGTCCGCAAGGAGGGCCTGCGCCTCGTCGCCGTCGAACTCACCACCGACGCCGTCCCCCTGCACGAGGCGCCCCTCGGCGGCGACGTCTGCCTCGCCGTCGGCGGCGAGGACCACGGCTGCTCCCCCGCCCTCCTGGCCGCCGCCGACGCCGTCACCTACATCCCGCAGATCGGGCGCGTCGGCTCCCTCAACGTCGCCGTGGCCGCCGCCATCGCCCTCGCCGAGGCCCGCCGCCGCGAATGGAGCGGCTAGCCCCGCTCGGTACCGGACCCGTCGCGCAGCGGCACCGCATGCGTACCGGGCCCCGCCCAAATGGGTGTCACCCCCCATGGACGTTCGCCTCCTTCCCGCCCATGGTGGAGATTCGCCGCCCCATATCCCCAGCGGCGAGCGAAGGGAGTCCGAGTGCCATGACGGTGAACAGCGCGGTCAACGACGCGTCCGGCTGCCCGCCGGACGGCGCGCGGGCCCGCCGGGCCCGCGAACTCCTCCAGGAGGAGCGCCGGACCCGGGTCGCGCAGCTCACCGTCCTGGAGCACGCGGAGGACGCCGCCCCCGAAGAGGGGACCCTCGCCCGCCGCGAGAGCCTGCAGAGCACGCTGGAGGAGATCGACGCGGCCCTCGCCCGCCTCGACGACGGAACCTACGGCCTCTGCGAAGACTGCGGCGACCCCGTGCCCGAAGGCCGGCTGGAGATCATCCCGTACGCGCGCCGCTGCGTGCAGTGCCAGCAACGACGGCGCTGATGAGGACGACCGCATCACCCGGGCCGCACGCCGCCATCGACCTCGGCACCAGCCGCATCCGCGCCTCCGTGCCCGCCCGCGCCGTCTTCGTCGACCGCCCCTCCGCGGTCACCGGGCCCGTGCCCGCCGAATCCCCCGGCAC
>NZ_SMKB01000489.1:0-1191 GCF_004348575.1 Actinomadura sp. 7K534 | reverse complement strand
GTCAGTGAGGTGGCGATGGCGTCGTCGATGACGCCGGCCGCGTGGATGACCGCGGTGAGGGGGTGGTCTTCGGGGATGTTCGCGAGGAGCCGGGTGAGCTGCTCGCCGTCGGCGGCGTCGCACGCGGCGATGGTGACCTGGGCGCCGAGTTCTTCCAGGTGACGGTGGAGTCCCTGGGCTTCGGGCGCGTTGGGGCCGCTGCGGCTGGCCAGGATCAGATGCGTGACGCCGTGGACGGTGACCAGGTGCTCGGCGACCAGCCGGCCCAGAGTGCCCGTACCGCCCGTGACCAGGACCGTGCCGCCAGGGACGAAGGCGTCGGGTGCACCGCCGTCGTCGCCACTGTCCGGTAGGCGCGCCAGCCGCGGGACGTGAACGTCGCTTCCGCGAATGGCCAGATGGGGCTCGCCCCGGTCCAGCGCGGCGCCGATCGCGGGCAAGAGCATCCGATACGCGGCAGGCGGGTCGTCCAGGTCGATGAGCGTGATGCGTCCGGGGTGCTCGGCTTGGACGCTGCGGACCAGCCCCCACAGCGGGCTCTGGGCGAGATCGACGTCATCGGCCCCGACCGCGACCGCATCGGTGGTCAGCAGGACCAGACGGCTACCGCCGAGGCGGTCGTCGGTGAGGAACTCCTGCAGCAGTCGCAGCACCTGCCGGGTCAGCGCATGGGCTCCGTCCACCACACCGGGCTCGCCGCCGGTGCCGGCGGGAGGGCACGGGACCAGGATGACAGGGGGCGGGCCGGAGAGTTCCGAGACCTCGTTGAGGTCGCCGCAGAGCGGGGCGGCGACGGTGAGCGCGGCGCGGAGCGCGTCCGCGGAGTCCGGATCATGCGTCCCGAGAATCGCGCAAGGACCGTCGAGCGCGGACTCCTCGGTCGGCGAGATGGACGGCCAGCTCAACGCGTAGAGGTGGCCGTCGCGGGCGGGGGCGCTGGGCAGGCCGGAGAAAGGCCGCAGGGTGAGGGTGTCGATGGTCGCGACGGGCTGGCCCGCCGGGTCGGTGGCGGTGATGGCGACGCCGGTGCCGGTGGGGGTGATGGTGACGCGGAGCGCTGTCGCCTGGACGGCGTGGAGGGTGACGCCTTCCCAAGCGAACGGGAGCTGCGCTTGGTCGCCGGGACCGTCGGCGGCCAGCGCGATGGGGTGGAGTGCGGCGTCGAGGAGTGCGGGGTGGAGGGTGTAGCCG
>NZ_SMKB01000488.1:0-1208 GCF_004348575.1 Actinomadura sp. 7K534 | reverse complement strand
CGTCCCGCCCCCGCGGCCCCGGCGCGTCCCGCGCCGTGCGCGCCGTGCGTGCGGCGGGGTGGCCGCGCGGGCAGGTCGCCGACGCCGTCCTGGCGGTGGCCGCGCTGGTGGCGACCCTGGTGCTGAGCGCCGCGGCGGTCAAGCCCGGGGACCGCGGGCTGTGGCCGGGCGGGGTCGCGCTGATCGCCGTGGCCACGCTGGCGCTGGCGGCGCGGCGGCGGCATCCGGTGGCGGTGCTGGTGGTCTGCGTGGCGGTGCCGCCGCTGTACTACCCGCTGGGGTATCCGGACGGGCCGCTGGCGCTGGTGCTGTGGGCGGCGCTGTTCACCGCCGCGGTGGAGTGCCGGCTGCTGGTGTCGCTGGGCGCGGTCATCGTGGTGAACGCGGGGTTCCTGGGGGTGGCGCTGCTGCGCGGCGGCGGGGGCGGCGACCCGGACGCGATCGTGGACGCGCGCGGGGTGGCGTCGCTGTCGCTGGGGCTGCTGGTCGCCATCGCGCTCGGGCAGTACGTGCGCAGCCGCCGGGACCGGGCCGAGGCGGCCGAGCGGCGCGCCGCCGAGGCCGAGCGGAGCCGGGAGGAGGAGGCGCGGCGCCGCGCGATCGCCGAGCGGCTGCGGATCGCGCGGGAGCTGCACGACGTGCTGGCGCACCAGATCTCGCTGATCAACGTGCAGGCGGGGGCGGCGCTGCACCGCCGCGACGATCCCGAGCGCGCGTACGCGGCGCTGGAGGCGATCAAGTCGGCGAGCCGGGAGACGCTGCGGGAGCTGCGCGGGGTGCTGGGCGTCCTGCGGCAGGTCGACGCCGCCGGGGACGGGGACGCGGCGCAGGGCGGGCCGCTCGCGGCGCCGCCGTCCCAGGCGTCGTCCCAGGCGCCGCCCGAGCCGCCGTCGCTGGCGGGGATCGGCGCGCTGCTGGAGCGGACCGCGGCCGCGGGGCTGGCCGTCCGGCGGGAGGGGGACCTGGCCGCCTCCCCCGGCGGGACGGCGGACGCGCTGGCGGGCCTGCCGGCGCCGGTCGGGCTGGCGGGGTACCGGATCGTGCAGGAGGCGCTGACCAATGCCGTCCGGCATTCGGGGGCGGAGCGGGTGACGGTGTCGGTGCGGCGCGAGCCGGGCGCGGTGGTCGTGCAGGTCGACGACGACGGCCACGTCGAGACGGGCCGCGACGAGAAGGGCGCCGGAAAGGGCGCCGGGACGGGCGGGAAC
>NZ_SMKB01000487.1:0-1222 GCF_004348575.1 Actinomadura sp. 7K534 | reverse complement strand
GCCAAGCGCCTCCCCTCCGGCCCCGACTCGCCGCCCCCGGTGATCGAGCTGGACGTCATGAACACCGAGCAGCTCGACGCCCTGGCCGGGAACCTGCGCGACAGCGGCTTCGATCACCTGGACGGCGTCGTCCACGCGATCGGCTTCGCGCCGCAGACCGCCCTCGGCGGCAACTTCCTCGAAACGCCCTGGGAGGACGTCGCGACCGCCGTGCACGCCTCCGCCTACTCCCTGAAGTCCCTGACGATGGCCTGCCTGCCCCTCATGAAGGACGGCGGCTCCGTCGTCGGCCTGGACTTCGACGCCACCAAGGCATGGCCCGTCTACGACTGGATGGGCGTCGCCAAGGCCGGCCTGGAGTCGTGCGCCCGCTACCTCGCCAAGTACCTCGGCCCCCAGGGCATCCGGGTGAACCTCGTCGCCGCCGGCCCCCTCGCCACCATGGCCGCCAAGAGCATCCCCGGCTTCGAGGGCATGACCGACATGTGGCCGAAGGCCGCGCCGCTCGGCTGGGACATCAAGGACAGCGACCCCACCGCCCGCGCCTGCGCGGCCCTCCTCTCCGACTGGTTCCCCGCCACGACCGGCGAAATAGTCCACGTGGACGGCGGCATCCACGCCATCGGCGCGTACTGATTGCATTGCCCTTGGCGGTCAGGCGCTGGAGCGCCTTCCCTTCGGCGGGCAATGCGCACGATCGCTGCATCGCTCCGGCTCGCCTGGCGGCTCGCTGCGCGATCAGGTTCCTCGCAGGCTCGGAACCTGCCTTCGGACGCGATCGCAAGCGTTGAGGTTGTTGCGGGGTTGCGGTGCCGACTGGGGTCTGCGAGCAACGGAGCGGGGGCTTGGCGTGACGGGCTCGCCCCGGGGGCTCGCTGCGCGGTCGGGTTTCTTGCTTCGCTCGAAAGCTGCCTTTGGGCGCGATCGCGGGTGTTGGGGTCGGTGCGTGGCTGGGGTTTGCGGGCGACCGGCCGTGGGGTTGAGGCTTGGTCAGCGGGTGTGGCGGCGGCGTAGGGTTCGGGCGGCGACGGTCAGGTTCAGGGCCGTTGCGGCGCCGGTTATGCCTGCGGCCGCGGCGATCAGGAGGATGTGGCGGTTGTCCTGCTGGGGGACCGCGGCGGGGGAGATGAGGCGCGTCTGCGGCATCGCGGCCGGGTTCGCCCGCAGGAGCTGGTAGGCGTTCGGGTCGGCGGCGATCTCCGGGGTGGGGAGGACGCCTGGG
>NZ_SMKB01000048.1:0-38857 GCF_004348575.1 Actinomadura sp. 7K534 | reverse complement strand
CTGCCGTGTCGTCACGGCGGCCTGGTCGGCGAGAGTCATCGTCACTGCGCTGTTCGTCCTGTCTCGCCCTGCTTGGTATCAGAAGGACTCGTTCGTCCCTTGTGTCACAGCAGTCTGACAGAGAGGGAGGTCATCCAAGAAAAATGGACCTGACAGACGCCAAGTGGCGCAGGAGCAGCTACAGCGGCTCCAACGGCGGCAACTGCGTCGAACTGGCTGAGACGGTCGGCGCGTCGGTGGTGGCGGTGCGGGACAGCAAGGACCCGGACGGTCCCGTCCTCCTGCTGACCCGCGCGGCCCTGCGCACGGCCGTCCAGTCCGCCGCCGACACGGACTGATCGTCCGGCACCGGCCATCCCGGCAACCCCGCCCCGCCGAGTTGCGGCGAGTCGTCGCGTCCCGCCTGACCCGGACGATCCGCCGCACACTTCTCCCCGAGCACGGCCCACGCCCGTCCGCTGTCTCCACAGCCCCCAGGCCAGCCGACACCTCTGCCTCCGCCACCCGCCGCGCTATGCCGTTGCGAACGTGGAGTTACGCTCGCGCCTCCCGCGGCGGCGACCGCGTGGCACGCCGTGGTCTCCGGACCGTCCCCACGCGTGACGGCCAGGACCCGGATAGGCCGTCCTCCTGGAGCCACCCGCGACGCTCCACACGGCCATCCGCGTTCCCCCTAACGCCTGACCAGCCTGGTGCGAAGGCCACCGTCCGCGAAAGCGGCATTAGTCGGTGGTGCGCGAGAGTCGGGCATCCCGACTGTCACCTGTTGGCGCGGCCGCGGGAACCATGCGCCGTCGCCCTCGACTGCGACAAGCCGTGGAAGAGTCCGCTGCTCATGCGCCGACCGTCTCTGATGTTGACCTCATCCCCGGTCCTTCGTGAACCGGTCGCGGTAACGGCCAGGGGGCGGTGCGGGTTGAGATCGCCCGCCGGACGTCCACCGACCAGGCAACGAGGCCGACCGGCGTACGGTCCGGCAGAGGCCCTGGCCTCCGTCCTGGACTGCGTCTGCCGCACTACGGCCGGGTTCGGCGGCGACCCCGACATCAGGGACGCCGACTACGACACCCTCATCGTGGACGAGGCCGGCTTGCCGGTCGCTATCCGCGGCTGGAGTGTCAGTGGTCGCGGTTGCGCAGTAGGTCTTCGGTGTAGGCGGCGAGGCGGGCGGCGTCGTCGGGATTCAAGGTCTTCAGGGACAGGTCGACGGGCTTGCCGCGGTCGATCGCCGAGAGCGGGTCGGCGGGTGGCCGGTCGATCCATTCGACGATCGGCCGGACCGCGTCGGCGACGGGGCGGGCGAAGAGTCTCGCGAGCAGCTTGATGGCGTTTCGGGCAAGCGGGTTCGGGTGGGAGTCGGCTCCGCTGCGGGTGAATCCGGGATGGTAGAGGACATAACGGGCCTTGCTCTCGGCCTGGCCCGCGAATGCGACACCGAGCAGGTCGTTGGCCCTGCCGGCCTGGAGTTGGGCGCGCACCTGGCCGTAGCGGCGCGTCAGCTGCGGGTCGTCCCAGAAGATCCGTCCCGCGGTGTTGCCGACGCCGGCCACGTTGATGATCACAGGGTGGGGAGCGTCGTCCAGGAGCGGGCGCAGCCCGTGGCCGAGCAGATGGCGGCTCAGGTAGTACAGGGCGAAGGTGAACTCCAGTCCGTCCGCGGTCTGCCTGCGTTTGGGGCTCACCCGGTTGGCGAACAGCGCCAGCGCGTCGATGGCCCGGTGCCGCTCGCTAATGTGGGCGACGACCCGTTCGACCTCGGCGATCGAGGACAGGTCCGCCCGCAGGAACCGCAGGTTCGGGTCGGCGGCCTGGTCGAGCAGGGCGCGTCCCCTGGCCTGGCTGCTGCCGATCACGGTGACGTGGTCGCCCCTCGCCAACCGCTCCAAGGCGACCGCCCGGCCCATGCCGGTGGTGCCACCGCTGATGATGACGGTCTTGGCGGGATGGTCCGGCATGGTGTCACTCCTTAGGGTCGAAAGCGGCAGCTCTGATCATGGGCCGCCCTGTCGGAGGACGAAAGAAGGCAGTTTCATGTCCGGTACGCACACCGGTGTTCCTTCGGTGCTGGCGCACGACCTGCCCCGCCCGGTGCCCGCGGACGAATTGGCCGCGTGTCCGGTGGGGGAGGTGTTCCGGCGTCTGGGCGACAAGTGGAGCATGCTGCTCGTGGTCATGCTCGGAGGCCGCCCGCACCGTTACAACGAGCTGCACCGAGCCATCGAGGGCATCAGCCAACGCATGCTGACCCGGACCCTGCGCGGCCTGGAAAACGACGGGCTGGTACGCCGCGATGTCCACCCGACCGTGCCGCCCAGTGTGGAATACAGCCTGACGTCGCTCGGCCGCACACTGCTCGAACCGTTGTCAGCACTGGCCGACTGGGCCGTCGACCACGAGGCGGAGATGCACGAAGCCCGCTCCCGACACACGAGCACGTAGCGCCCCTGGCGGTGCGGGCTGAGAAGGATGGTGCGGAGGGGGCTTCGCACTGGCCGCTGCGTCGTGGCGGATCAGCGGCGCCTTCGGTTGTTCGGTGGGCTCGGCAGTTCGGCTGCGACCTGGGCGAAGCCGTCCAGCACTTCGGGGTTGAAAGTGCCCTTGACGGCCTCGGCTTCGGCGACGGTGAGCCGCGCCATTTTCGGGATCGAATGGTAATAGCGACCGGTGAACCGGATATCGGCGAAGCCGAGCTTGCTCGCGGCCAGTGGTTTGATGTCGCCCGTGCCGTAAACGTCGATCACCCGCTGGAAGCGTCGCCGGTCACCGTTGTTGCGGAACCTTGCCCAAGCGACCGAGATCAGGGCGATGTTCCCGCTCCGGTCGGCGATCGCGAAAAGTTTCCGATCCAGCGAGGTGCATGGATTGCGGATGGCGGCCTGCTGCACTTCACCCCATGTGACGCGCACACACCCCGCACTTTGTCGGTCACGCGGCCGTCTGATCTGCCGCATGCCTAGGCGCCGCCATGCCTTGTCGGCGTTCCCCTTGCGCGCGGAACGTTTCGCATCCCCCTTGCGGGCCTTGATGGTCTTCGCGCTCACCGAGGGGGCGCCGCCCGCACCCGCGCCCGCACCCGCGGCGCCACCGACGACTCCGCCGCTTCCCGCCATCATGATCGCGGCCAGTCCGGCCACGACGATCTTTCCCCCGCCACCGTCGTCGATCCGAACCGGTCGACCGTTCTTCGTGATCCAGCGCCCCGCCATGACCGCCCTCCGAACATCATCGGTCGGATTGCAGTAAGGCTAGGGCAGGGCGCCGACAGTTCCCGGCGGTTCTCCTACGGCGTCCGCATGCGGACGGACGTGGCCTTCCGGGGGCGCAAATCATCTTCTGAGAGCTTCTGCGGATTAGTGGCTTATTCGGCCGGCCGTGCAGGGCTCCGGGATGCACGGTTGCCGGATGCGGTCAGTGGCGGTGCGTAAACCGGGATCGCCGTCGGGTCGTCCCAGGAGGGTCGGGTGCTCCCCTCGATGTGTTCTGACCGTGGCGACACGGGGGTCGCGGCACCGGACCGGGTCCTCGTCTCGCTCAGAGATGACGTTGCGAGGAATTCATGGCACTGCAGGAGATCCCGCGTCCGGACTACATCGGCGCGGAGGTCGATCCCGGTGACGCCGAGCGCGCCTTGAGCCTGTTGCGGTTCTTCCTGCGGGAGGGCGAGAGCGTGCGGGCACTCGCGACCACCGTCAAGGCTCTCCCGACGCTCACCCACATCGCCGTCACCGACCGCCGGGTCCTTGGCTTCACCGTCGCCGAACTCGCCAAGGAGGGGCCGCGCCAGGAGATCGACATCGCGGTGGTCGCCTCCGTCCAGACGCGGAAGTCGTACAAGCAGCGCTGGTTCTTCGTGGTCGTGGACGGGGCGGGAGCCGATACCGATTTCGGTGACGTGCACGACCAGGACGCCCCGCGACTCACCGAGATCGTCCAGAACCTCGTCGGGCGGACGGGCCCGGCTCGTCCGGAACCCGTTCTTCCGGCACCGCAGGCGGCGCCACCCATTCCGCCGCCCGCCGCGCCCGTGATGCAGCCGCCTCCGGCTCCGTCCCCGGCCGTCCCCCCTGCTCCTCATGCGGCCGGGTGGCGGTACAACCCGCCGCCGTGCTGGCCGGCGCCGCCGCCCGGCTGGACGCCGCCGCCCGGTTGGATGCCCGACGCGAGCTGGCCTCCCGCACCGCCGGGCTGGCAGTTCTGGACGCCCGACCCCGTCCAGGCACCGCCGCCCGGCGTGCTCCCGCCGCCTCCCGCGCAGCAGCAGAGCGCGCCGCCGCCTGTTCCGCCGGCCGTCGAGCCGGCGCCGCTTCCGCACGGCGCGCCCAACGGGCAAAGAGGCAGGGCGGCGTTCGGTACCCGCAAGCAGCGAATCGAGGAGCTGGAGGCCGAGAACGCCGAGCTGCGCGGATGGCTGCAGCGGCTCGGGGGCCTGGACGCGCCCCGGGTGGCGGCGGAACTGGAGCGGTTGCGCGGTGAGGTCGCCGACGCCGAACGCAAGCGCACCGAGTTGCACGCCGAGTTGCAGCGCGTCCGGAAGTCGATCACCGAGACGGAGGATCTGGCGCTCCTGCAGGAGGCGGGCGTCTACGAGTACCAGCATCCGCTGGCGGACGTCGTCGCCTACAAGGCCGAACTCGCGAAGGTGAAGGACCGCATCAAGGCCATGGCGCGGACGGGCAAGGCGGTCGTCGGTGCCACGAACTGGACGGTGAACGGTTCGGCTGCGCAGGGCGGGAAGATGGTGCGGGACTTCTCGAAGCTGATGCTGCGCGCTTACAACGCCGAGGCCGACAACCTGGTCCGGACGATGCGCCCCTACAAGCTGCAGTCGGCGATCGAGCGGCTGGACAAGAGCGCGCAGACGATCGAGCGGCTCGGCAAGACCATGGACATCCGGGTCAGCCGGGAGTACCGGTCGATCCGTGTCAAGGAGCTGCGCCTGACCGCGGATCATCTGGCCAAGGTCGAGGAGGAGAAGGAACGGGTCCGGGCCGAGCGCGAGCGGCAGCGCGAGGAGGAGAAGGCCCGCAAGGAGTTCGAGCGCGAGAAGGCCCGGCTGCTCAAGGAGCGTTCGCACGTCGAGTCGGCGCTCGCGCGGCTGGAGGCGAACGGGGACGCGGGCGGCGCCGCCGATCTGCGGGCGAAGCTCGCCGACGTGGAATCGGCCATCTCCGATGTGGAGGGCCGCGCCGCCAACGTCCGCGCCGGGTACGTGTACGTGATCTCCAACATCGGTGCGTTCGGCGAGCGGATGGTGAAGATAGGGATGACGCGGCGCCTGGAGCCGATGGACCGGGTCCGCGAACTGGGCGACGCCTCAGTGCCTTTCCGTTTCGACGTCCACGCGCTCATCTTCAGCGACGACGCCGTCGGGCTGGAGAACAGCCTGCATCAGGAGTTCGCGGATCGCCGCGTCAACCAGGTCAACCTTCGCAGGGAGTTCTTCTACGCGACGCCCGGTGAGGTCCGCACCGCCCTTGAGCGGATCGCGGGGAACCATCTCCTGGAATACAACGAGATACCCGAGGCCCTCGAATACCGCGCCGGCAAACCCGCCTGACAGCGGCGACCCGCGCCCCTGGTCGCCGGGCGCGCCGCTGGCGCTCGTGCCCCCGCGGTCACTGGTAAGTGATCTCGGGTTTGAGGCCCAGGTATTCGGCGTACCGTCCGGCGGCCTGGTCCAGGGCTTCGTGCTCGGGGGGCGTCAGCGGACGGTAAGGCCGCAGGTCGAAGCGCACACGGTCACGGCCGAGGGTGCGGCGCATGGAGGCGAGGAGCTGTCCGTCGACCAGAGCCATGCCGATCGCCGCCTCCCGGACGCGCGGCACGATCTCGGCGGCGTCCAGTACCCAGCGGGAGTCCTGGTAGCCGCGGTAGGTCTCGTCCAGGACCTGCAGAAGGTGGCCCGCGGGGTCCTGCCTCCGGTCGGGGGCTTCTGCGGGGGCGTGCCAGAAGGCGCGCCCGTCGTGCTCGAAAGAGCCGAGCCGGTCGCGCACCTGCCGCAGGCCGGCGCGCACGTCGGTAAGGGTGAGCGTCGCCCAGTAGGCGAGGTCCCGTTCCGTTGCGGGGCCGTGCCCGGTGAAGTAGCGCAGCGCGAGTTCGGCCAGGGCCTCGTCCCGGGAGAGGCGCCGGTGTGCGGGCACGCGTTCGGCCATCAGCGCGTAGGTGTGCTCGCCGTCGACGGTTCGGCCGCTGCAGATCAGGCGGTCCAGTTCGGCGTGGGCCAGCAGGACCATCACCATGTGCCCGGTGCCCTGTATTCCGCGTTCGCGCAGTTCCTCGGCCAGTTGCGCGCGGGTGAGGTGCCCCCGGCTCTCCAGTGCCTCCATGACGGCGGCGGTGGCGCGGTCGATGGCGGGGGCGTCGAGGCCGTGGGTGTCGCGGAGCTGCTTGCCGGTGATCCGCTGCACGCGGGGGGCGGTCAGTTCGAGCAGCCAGCCGATGTCCTCCGCCCGCACGAAGTGCCAGGTCGGACGCAGGACGTGGGTGCGCACGACGGCACCGTCGTCCAGGAGGGACGCCAGGTCGGCCTGGTCGGGACCGGGCGTGCGCGAGGCCACCGCCCAAGCCGACTGACCCGGGTTCTCCGCCTGGACGGCGAGCAGTGCGCCCACCGCCTCGTCCGCCGATCCGGCGTGCGGCCGGACCAGGTGCTGGCTGCGCAACCTCCAGCGAGCAATGTCGACGTCCCGCACCGAGCCCCCACTCTCCGACCTGAGCCGCGCCCAGGCTAACCAGGCCCTCTGACAGCCGACTCCCCCGAGTCCCGAAACGTGGGGCAGGAGGGATGGCGGCGGGCGGCTTGCCCAGTCGCAAAGGTTTGCGCTGATCAGGGTGCGGCGTTCAGGCGTTTGGTCCGAGTAGATCTTGGGAATCTGGACGTGACCGGTTCCGAGCAGGCCGCCTCCCACCCCCAGAGGTCATCTCGTATGAACGCACTCCCCCTCATGCTGATCGGGCTCGCGATGTTCGCGGGCGGATACCTCCTCTACTCGAAGTTCCTGGGCGACCGGGTCTACAGGCTCGACGCGTCCTTCGAGACGCCCGCGCACGAGCTGCGGGACGGCGTCGACTACGTCCCGACCAACAAGTTCGTACTGTGGGGTCACCACTTCACCTCGGTCGCGGGCGCGGCGCCGATCGTCGGGCCCGCGGTCGCCGTGATCTGGGGCTGGCTGCCCGCGTTCCTGTGGGTCACGGTCGGCACGGTCTTCTTCGCGGGGATGCACGACCTGGGCGCGCTGTGGGCCTCGGCGCGCAACAAGGGACGCTCGATCGGCACGCTCTCCGGCCGCTACATCGGTCGGCGGGGCGCGAACCTGTTCCTCGTCGTGATCTTCCTGCTGCTGCTGATGGTGATCGCGGCGTTCGCGGTCGTCATCAAGAATCTGCTGATCTCCACCCCCTCGGTCGTGATCCCCGCCTGGGGCGCGATCGTGGTGGCGCTGCTGGTCGGTCAGGCCGTCTACCGCTTCAAGATGAACCTCGCCCTGGTCACCGTGGTCGGCGTCGCGCTGCTCTACGGCCTGATCTTCCTCGGGGACGCGGTCCCGGTGGAGCTGCCCGACCCGTTCCTGGGCATGTCCCCGGCGACCTTCTGGATCCTCGCGCTCTTCCTCTACGCCGGCATCGCCTCCCTGTTGCCCGTGTGGGTGCTGCTTCAGCCGCGTGACTACATCAACGGCGTCCAGCTCTTCATCGGGCTCGGCATCCTGTTCGCCGGGGTGCTGCTGAGCGCCCCGGCGATCGTCGCCCCGGCCATCAACGACGCGGTGCCCGCGGGCACCCCGGACCTGATGCCGCTGCTGTTCGTCACCATCGCGTGCGGCGCGATCTCCGGTTTCCACGGCATGGTCTCCTCGGGGACCAGCTCGAAGCAGCTGGACAAGGAGACGGACGCCCGCTTCGTCGGCTACTTCGGCGCGGTGGGCGAGGGCATGCTCGCGCTCGGCGCGATCATCGCGACCGTCGCGGGTTTCCGGACCGTGGCCGACTGGGAGGCCGTCTACGGCGCCTTCGGCGAGGCGGGCGTCGGAGCGTTCGTCGACGGCGGGGGCGCGATCGTCAAGGACGGCCTGGGGCTGCCGGCCTCGGTGAGCGCGACGGTCCTCGCCACGATGGCGGTCCTGTTCGCGGCCACCACGATGGACACCGCCGTGCGCCTGCTGCGCTTCGTCGTCCAGGAGGCCGGCGAGGCCGCGAAGGTGAAGGTCAACAATGGTGTCGCCACCGTCGTCGTGCTCGCCGTCGGGTTGGGACTCACCTTCAGCCAGGGCTCGGACGGCGCCGGCGGCCTGCGCATCTGGCCGCTGTTCGGCACCAGCAACCAGCTGCTGGCCGCGCTGACCCTGTCCATCATCGTGGTCATGCTGATCCGCAAGCGGCGCAACCCGGTGCCCGTGCTGGTGCCTCTCGCGTTCGTCTTCGTGATGTCGTTCTGGGCCGCGATCGTGCAGCTCGGCGACTTCTACGACGAAGGGGACTGGCTGCTGCTGGCCATCGACGTCGTCATCATCGTCACCGCCGTGTGGGTCGCCTTCGAGGCGCTCGTCGCGACGCGTCGGGCGTCCCGGGAGCCGCCGGAGGCCCCCGACGCCGACGCGAAGGAAGTCGAGGCCAAGGCGTGACGTCCCGCTGGGCCTCGTTTCGGGCCGGGCTGGAGGAGTTCTACGCCGGTCCCTACCGGCGCACCTTCGCCCGCGCCCGGCGCGAGGAGGACGATCTCTTCCGGATGGTCGTCCTCGCGGAGGCACTGGGCGTGCCCGACCCGGCTGCGTACTACACGGCCGAGCTGATGCCCGCCCTCTACGAGGACTTCCACGCCTGGCACCGGCGGATGGGCATGGACCGCTCGCCACTGGAGCATGTCGGGTGCTGCTAGACCTCGTCGCCTCGCGCAAGGTCGTCTTCGTCGGCGGCAAGGGCGGGGTCGGCAAGACGTCCATCGCCGCGGCGCTCGCCCTCGGCCGTGCCAGGGCGGGCGCCCGCGTGCTGCTGGTGTCCACCGATCCCGCCCACAGCCTCGGCCACCTCTGGGGCCGCCCGGTGGGCGACGAACCCGTGCGCCTCGCCAGGTCCGGGACGGCGGGTCACGTCGACGGGTTGGAGATCGACCCGGAGCGCACGGTCGAGCGGCACCTGTCCGCGGTCGCCGGGACGATGCGGCGCCTGCTCCCCGAGCGAATGCACGCGCCGGCCGCCCGGCACCTGGAGCTGGCCCGGCAGGCGCCCGGCACCCACGAGTCGGCGGTGCTGGAGCGGGTCGCCGAGGCGGTGGAGCTCGGGGAGGAGGCGTACGACCTGGTCGTCTTCGACACCGCCCCGTCCGGCCACACGCTGCGGCTGCTCTCGCTGCCCGAGCAGCTGACCGCCTGGTCGGAGACCCTGCTCGCCAACCGCGACCGGTCCGACCGGTTCGGCGCCGCCGTGCGCGGCCTCGGCGGCGACGCGGAGACCGACCGCGACGCCGAGCTGCGCCGGATCCTCGTCCGCCGCCGCAATCGCTTCTCCCGGCTGCGCGACGTGGTGACGGACCCGGCGCGGACCGGCTTCGTGGTCGTGCTGACCGCCGAAGTGCTGCCGATCGCCGAGACCATGGAGGTGTACGAGAAGCTCACCGGCCTCGGCGTCGACGCGACCGCACTCGTCGCCAACCGCCGTTCCCCGGCGGACGCCGGTGAGCTGCTCGCCCGGAGCCGGAAGCAGGAGGACGAGCACCTCGTCCGGCTGCGGCGGCAGATCCCGGACGTACCGCTGCTCGACGTGCCGCTGCTGCCGGGGGACCTGGTGGGGACGGAGGCCCTCGCCGCCCTGGCCGACCGGCTCGGGCCGTCCTCTTCCTGACGCTCCCCTGCCGAAAGTGTGGTTGTTCTGACTCGGCGTATCCTTCGTGCGTGGAACTGCGCTTCGGGACGCGCCAGTCCGACTCGCCGTGGGTCGACACCGTTTGGACCTGCACGAGCGAGCAGGTCACGGAGATGACGTCCGTGGCCGGGGCGTGCTGGGGTCTGGTCTTCTGGAAGCAGGACGGGCGGGCGTACGCGAGCATCACCGGTCCCGGGACCCGGACCGGCACGGCGCCGGTGCCGGAGGGCGCGACCTTCACCGGCATCGACTTCGCGGTGGGCACTTCGCTGCGGGCCATGCCGACGCCCGCGCTGGTCGACGGCGGTGTCGAGCTCCCCGACACCACGCGCCGGACGTTCCGGCTGGACGGCGCGCGCTGGGAGATTCCCGGCCCCGACGACGCCGAGGCCCTGGTCGAACGGCTCGTCCGGGCCGGGGTCGTGGTCGGTGACCCGCTCGTCGCCGGGGTGCTGCTGGGGCACCGGCCGGACGTGTCGGTGCGCACGCTCGAACGCCGGTTCCGCGCCGTGACCGGGCTGACGCGGGGCGCCGTCCGGCAGATCGAGCGGGCCCGCACGGCGGCGGGGCGGCTGGCCGCCGGCGAACCGGCCACCGACGTCGCCGCCGTGCTCGGCTACTTCGACGAGCCGCACCTTGCCCGGGCGCTGCGCCGCTACGTCGGACGGACCGCCGGACAGCTGCACGAGGGCGCCGGCGGCGCGATCGGCCTCGACCTGGATCAGCGCTCGACGCCGTAGACCAGCTTCAGGATCCCGTTGGGGTAGCTCTCAGACTCGCGGAGCTTCAGCATGTACTTGTCGCGGTCGGCCCGCCCGAACAGGCTCTTCCCGGCCCCGAGCAGGACGGGGAAGACCAGCAGGTTGTACTGGTCGATCAGGCCCGCGTCCGAAAGCCGCCGGGCCAGTTCCGCGCTCCCATGGATGAAGATCGCACCGCCCTCCCCCTCCTTCAGCGCGGCGACGTCCTCGGTCGAACGCAGGATCGTCGTCGGCCCCCACCCGTCGACCAGGGCGTCTTCGGGCAGCGTGGCCGACACCACGTACTTGGGCAGTTCCTTGTAGTCGGCGTGGTCCTCCGAGCCGGGCCAGACCGGAGCGAACGCCTCGTAGCTGCGGCGGCCGAACATCAGCGCCGTCGTGTCGGCGAGCTCCTCGCCCTTCAGCGACCAGGCTTCAGGGACGAACTCAAGGTCCTTGAACACCCAGCCGCCGCTGCGGTGCTCCTCCCCCGGCCCGCCGCCGGGGGAGTCCACGACTCCGTCGAGCGACATGAAACCGGTGTAGACCAGGTTGCGCACTGGAACCTTCTCCTCACGATCGGGCGAACTGCCCGGTTCACATTAGACAGCGGACGCGGCGCCGTCTTGGACGAAAACGACACCGGGTCCAGCTGTCGTTCACGTCGAGGCGCTGTGTTCACCGCGGTCGGGACGCGATAGCCCGCCTCATTGCCAGGCGTCCGGGTCGGAGTTGGGCGCGGCCCGGCGGATGCCTCGGGCGCAGACCGGTCAGACGATCAACCGTGCGCGTCACGCGATCAACCGCGGCGGCGCGGACGAGGCGATGCTGGACGCCATGTCAACGCCTCAGTCCTCGCCGCCGTCCACCGGCGCTCCGCCGCCCGAGTCCCCGGCACGGCCCGGCGGCTCGACGAACTGGTCACCGATCGTCGCGCTCGCCGCCGGGATCGCGGTGCTCGTCGGCAGCGAGTTCCTGCCGGCGAGCGTGCTGCCCGCGATGGCCGCCGACCTCGGGGTCAGCGAAGGCACCGCCGGCCTGGCGGTCGCGGCGACCGCGGTCGCCGGCGCGGTCACCGCCCCCGGCATCGCGGTCCTGCTTCCGCGGACCGACCGGCGCACGGTCCTGACCGGGCTGCTCCTCGCGGCGGCCGTCTCGAACCTGGCGGTGGCGGTCGCCCCCGGTTTCGCCGTCCTGCTCCTCGGCCGGCTCGTCCTCGGCATCGCCATCGCCGGGTACTGGTCGTTCGCGTTCGGCGCCGGAACCCGCGCCGTGCCGGGACGCGACAGCGTGGTCTCGACGTCCATCGCGCTGGGCGTCACCGTCGCGACGATCGGCGGCGTCCCGTTGGCGTCGCTGCTCGGCGACGCGGTCGGCTGGCGGCTGGTGTTCGGCGGCGCGGCGGCCCTCAGCCTCGCCGCCGCCCTGGCCGTGGTCCTGACGTTGCCGCCGGTACCCCCGCACCCGGCGGCCGGAATGGCGATGCTGCGGGCGGCGCTCGCCAACCGGTGGCTGATGGCCGGGGTGCTGGGCGTGGTCCTGGTCGCGTTCGGCAACTTCGCCGCCTACCCCTTCATCCGGGTCGCGATCGAGGACGTCGACGCGGGAGCCGCGGTATGGCTGCTGCTGGCCTGGGGCGTGGGCGGGCTGGCGGGCAACCTCGCCGCCGGGCGGTTCGCGGGACGGCTGCGCGTCGTGGCCGCCGCGGCCCCGCTGCTGCTGGCCGGCGGCCTGCTGGTCACCGCGACCGCGCCGTCCCTGCCGGTCCTGGCCGCGGGGGTCGTCGTGTGGGGTCTGGCCTTCAACATGGTCCCGGTCGCCACCCAGCTATGGGTGACCCGCGTCGAGCCCGAACGCGCCGAGTCGGCTCTGGCGTTGCAGGTCACCGCGTTCCAGGTGGCGATCACGCTGGGGTCGGCGTCAGGAGGCGCGCTCCTGGACGCCCGCGGCGTGCAGGCGGCCTTCCTGCTCGGCACGGGGTTCGCCGCGGCGGCCGGGCTGCTTTTCGCCGCGCTGCGCGTCCCGCGCGGGTGACGGCTCCCGCCAGACCTGCGGCGCGACGCCGTGGTGGGATGAGAACGCCCGGCTGAAGGCGGCGGAGGAGCCGTACCCGACGGCGGACGCGATGTGCTCCACCGGACGCGAGGGGTCCGCGAGCAGCCGGCGCGCCTCCCGCATCCGGATCTCCCGGAGCACCTCCGCGGGTCCGCGGCCGAGTGCGCGGCGGAACCGCTCGCCCAGGGCGGAACGCGACAGGTGGACCAGGCGGGCCATCCCCTCGACGGTCCACGGCTCGGCCGGGCGGGCGGTCACGGCGGCCACCACCGCGGTGACGGCCTCGTCCGGAGGTCCGGCGTCGCCGCCCTGGTCCTCCTGCCAAGAGGTGGTCATCGCCGCGCCGATCAGGTTGCCGTAGCTGGCGGCGAACAGGCCCGGCCGGCGCACACGTTTGAGCGGGCACTGCGTGACGAGCGCCGTGATGCCGCGGTGCCGGGTGCCGAAGCCGCGGACCACCAGCGGGCTGGGCAGCCGGCGGACCGGGACGGCCATGCGCAGGTCCGCCACGACCAGCGCGGACTCCTCGTGCGGCTCCGACGCGGTGAGCCGGTGAGCGGTGCGGGCGTCGATGAGGACGGCGTCCCCCTCGGCGAGCGAGTGCGCCTCGAACGCCGCCTCAAGCGTGAGTTCGCCCGCCAGCACCAGCGCCCACAGCGGGACCGGCGGTTCGGCGAGCACCGCGCCCGCCGGCAGCCGGAACTGGTCCACGCCCGACATCTCCCACGCCGGTTCCGGGGAGGAGGTGCCGACGTCGTCTGCCCGTGAGATGTCCACGATGTTCGCCACGTGAGCTGAAGCAGATGAAAGACGGCGGCCTATTCCCGCGATGTCGCTGTGTCGGTGCCGCCCGGCATAGTGCCGCGTATGTTCAGCGGACTCCACGACATCGACTGGTCATCAATGGAGCATGCGTACGGTTCGGCCGACGAGGTCCCGGCCCTACTGCGGGCGCTGCGTTCCTCGGACGCGGAGGAGCGGCGGAAGGCTCTCGGCAGGTTCCACGGCGCCGTCCATCACCAGGGCGACGTGTACCCGTGCACGACGGCGAGCCTTCCGTTCCTGTTCGAGTTGGCCGATGACGTCACGACGCCTGACCGGGCCGACATCGTTGAGTTGCTGGTCAGCATCGGATCAGAAGCCCTCGGCCGCTGCGACGGGCCGTACGGCGCCTCCGAAGCCCACGTGGAAGCGGTTGCGGCCATGCGCAGCCGTGCTGAGACGCTCATCAGGTTCGCCGGCGATCCCGACGTCCGCGTACGCCGCGCTGTGATCCCCGGGCTCGGGTCGTTCATCGACGACGTCGACCGGGCCTCGACCGTGCTGCGCGATCGGCTGTCGGCCGAGCCGGGCATCGTCGAGCAACTGCTGGTCACCGAAGCGATGGCGGCCATGGCCCTGCGCCTGCCGGAGCGTGCCGAGGCTCAGGCGATGGCGTGGTTCGCCGAGCTCGCTGCCGACCGCGCGGTAGCCCCTCAGATCAGGCTCGCGGCCGTGGTCCAGCGAGCGCGCTGCGGGCCCGACCGGATAGGTGATGACACCATCGCGGCCGCGATCGGCCTGCTGCGCGAGATGGACGATGCCGCGGTGCCGCCCGAAGCATGGAGCGACCCGCCTCGCCCGCCGGGCCCAGCAGGCTCGAATGACGGAGCGCCACCGCAGATCGTTGCCGCTTTCGAGGACCTCGAACGCCGCAGCCGTGTTCACTCGCCCACCACGGATCTGCTGCGCACCTTCCACCGGACCTTGGCGGCGAGGGTTCCGCAGCGCACGGCACTTCTCGCCGAGCAGCTGCGCAGCCACGATGCCGGCTCCCGTCTGGACGCCATCCGGATCAGCGCCGAGCTCATGAAGTCGTGGCGCGGAGACCACACACGGCTCGTGACTCTCGTCGCCGGACACCTCAACGCGTCCCACCATCAAGTCGCCGCAGAGGCGGCGGCCGCGTTGAACGCCTGCCATGCGATCGCCGAACCGGCGCGCGAGGCCCTGGCCGCACACGTCGCCGCGCAGTACGCCACGTACGGGCCGGATGTCTGGCTCACACCCCAGGTACACCTGCGCAGGAGTCACCAAGAGGCCGTCCAAGCGCTGGCCTGTCTCGGTGACGAGCGAGCGGTGCCGAGCATCCTCACGGCCCTGGACAGCGGCAACGACGCCTGGCGGGCGGTACAGGTCGCTGGAGCACTCCCGCAAGCCGCCGACCAGCTGGTGCCCCGCCTGTGCGACCACTTGAGGAGCCTCGACCTCACCCAGAGCCTGTGGGAGATGAGCGCGCGCTCCGACCTGGCGGCCCTGACCGCCCTCGGCGACGGCAGCGCCATCGGCGTGATCATCGAGACCCTCGCCACGGCGGTGGCCCATGAGCTGTGGTCAGTCGCGTGCTCGGCCTTAAAGGCGTTGAGGGCCTTCGGCCCGTCAGCGGCCCCCGCCCTGCAGACGATCCGGTCCCTGATCACGGCCTCCGACCCCCAGGTGCATCCCGCCGCCGTCGCCGCGCTGTGGGCCGTCACCGGCGACCCGGACGAAGTCATGCAGCCGTTGCTCGACCTGCTCGGCGGCTCCAGCCCGTTCCGGATCAAGGAGGCGGCCGCCGTCCTCGCGGAGATCGGCCCTCCCGCGCAAGGAGTACTGCCTCGCCTACGGGACCTGCTGACCCACAGCGATGAATGGGTCCGAGTTCCCTGCGCGACCGCCCTCTGGGATATCGGCGGCGATGCCGAGTCGCCGGCCGTGCTGGACACGCTCCTCCAGGCCTGGGAGCAGAACTCTGCGACCGCCGACCTTGTCGTCGCCTGCTTGGACCGCATGGGCCCCGCCGCAAGACCCGCCCTGCCCCAACTCCGCTCCGAACTGCGCCACCCCCAGCGACGCGGCAGATACAACAGCATCGACAACGACGAAAAGCTGCAAGAGATCAGCCGCACCCTCATCGAACGGCTGACCGCGGATTGAAGGTCTCAGGCCGGCGCGGAGTCGGAGGTCAGACTCTGAACTCCTCGTCGGCAGGCGGCTCACGTTCGCGGTTCGCTGCGGTGGTGGGTGGCGTGGACGGAGCCGAGGAGGTCGAGGGCCTGGGCGCTGGCGCTGCCCGGTTCGGCGTGGTAGATCACGAGTTGCTGGCCGGGGGCGTCGCGGACGTCGAACGCCTGGTAGGTGAGTGTGAGCGGGCCGACGTCCGGGTGCAGGAGGTGCTTGGCGTCCTGCGTCTTGCCCCGTACGGTGTGGGCGTTCCAGAGGCGGGCGAAGTCCGGGCTCCGCTCGTCGAGATCGCGGACGAGTTCGGTCAGCCGCGGGTCGTCCGGGTCGAAGCCGAGCGCCTGGCGGAGGTTGGCGACGGTGGCCTGGGCCGCCCGGTCCCAGTCGGTGTAGAAGTGACGGCCGGCCGGGTCGAGGAAGACCATGCGGGCCAGGTTGTCCGCCGGGTCGAAGGGGCTGTGGAGGGCATCGGCCAGAGCGTTGGCGGCCAGGATGTCCAGGGTCCGGTTCATCACGAACGCCGGGGTGTGGGGATAGCCGTCCAGCAACTGGCGCAGCGCCGGGGCGACCTGCCCGGTGGCCTGCGCGAAGGGCCGTCCGCCCGGGGCGGTCCCGGCCAGCCGGTGCAGGTGCGCGCGGGCCTCGGTGTCGAGACGCAGCGCGCGGCTGAGGGCGTCGAGCACCTGGCCTGAGGGGTTGCGTTCGCGTCCTTGCTCCAGGCGGGTGTAGTAGTCGGCGTTCACACCGGCCAGGACGGCGACCTCCTCGCGGCGCAGCCCGGCGACTCTGCGGGCTCCGTAGCTCGTCATGCCGATGTCCTCCGGCAGCAGGGCGGCGCGGCGTGCGCGCAGGAACTCCCCTAGGTGGTTGCCGTCCATGCGACCACGCTAACCGGCGCTCGCGTGCGCTGCCCGGGTGTACCGCACCCAGGCAGCACACGTCCTAGTTGCCGCCCTCTGGCCTGCGCAGACTCGATGGTGCCCGGGGCTGGACTCCGGAGCACAGTCGAAAGGGAGCACCATGAACGCCACCCTGGACCAGTTGCGCCGTCCCGTCCCCGGCCGCCGCACGCTGCTCACCGGAGCCGCCGCCGTCGTCACCATGGACCCGGAGCTGGGCGTCCTGCCCCGCGCCGACCTCCTCATCGACGGCGACCGGATCGCCGCCGTCGGCGTGGACCTGCCGGCCCGTGACGCGCTGGTCGTCGACGTCACCGGGGCCGTCCTGGCCCCCGGCTTCGTAGACGCCCACCGCCACGCCTGGGAGGCGCAACTGCGCCGCATCATGCCGGACGTCAACGACCTCGGCGAGTACGTCACCTCCACTTTGGCGGGCATCGCCCCCGGCTACCGGCCACAGGACATGTACATCGGCACCCGCCTGGCCGCGCTGACCGCCATCGACGGCGGCATCACCACCATGCTGGACTTCTCCCACAACTCCCGCACCGCCGCCCATTCCGACGCCGCCGTCCGCGCGCTGGCCGACACCGGCATCCGCGGCGTGCACGCCTCGATGCGCCCGCATTTCGGTACCTGGGACGGTCAGTGGCCCGCCGACCTGACCCGCCTGCGCGACACCTGCTTCGCCGACGGCGGACTGCTCACCCTGCGCCTGGCCGCCCTGGCCACCGACGAAGTCGCCGGGCCCGACCTCGCCTACGGCCCGCGCCTCGCCCGCGTCGCCCGCGACCTCGGCATCGGAGTCAGCATCGACGCCGTTTTCGGCCTGCCCTCCTCCGAGGCCATCGTCGGCTGGGCCGAGCAGGACCTGCTCGGCCCGGACGTCTCACTGATCCACTGCACCGGCCTGACCCCTCAGGCATGGCGGGCCATCGCCGACACCGGCGCCAACGTCGCGCTCGCTCCCACCTCCGACGCCCAGATCGGACTGGAGAGCGCGGTCCCCGCCATAGACGAGGCCCTTGCCGCGGGCATCCGGCCCGGCCTGAGCATCGACGTGGAAGTCGCCCTTGCCAGCGACATGTTCACGCAGATGCGCGCCCTGCACACCATCCAGCGGATGCGGGCCGTCCACGCCGCCTACGGCACCGGGGCACAGCCCGTCCGGATCGGCGTGCACGACGTCCTCGACTTCGCCACCCTCCAGGGCGCCGCAGGCATCGGCCTGGGCGATGTGACCGGCTCCCTCAGCCCGGGCAAGCAGGCCGACGTGCTCGTCGTCCGCGCAGAGGACCTCAACAACATGCCGCTCAACGACCCTGTCGGCACCCTCGTCCTGGGCTGCGACGCCCGCAACATCGACGCCGTCTTCGTCGCCGGGCGGGTCCGCAAGTGGGACGGCGCCGTCCTCGACGTCGACCTGGCGTCGCTGCGCGAGGAGGTGCGCGCCTCACGCGACAGCGTCCTGCGCGCTTCCGGATACGCCGACCGCCGAGTCTGACCGGCCGACCGCCCTGTCCGCCCCCTGCGAATTGAACGGAGTCCCTCCATGTTCAGGATTTCCCTGCACCTTCTTGCGCTGGCCACCGCGCTGCTCGCCTGCGCCGCTCCGAGCGGTGGCCGCCCGAAGCCCGTTCCTCACCCGTACGTCGGCATGTGGGTCACCGCCGACGGACGGATCCGCCAGGAACTCCTCTCCAACGGCCGCTACGAGGAGGAGCGGGACGGCCGCAAGCGCGCCTACACCGGCCGGTACACCGTCACCGGAACCCACCTCGACTACTACGACGATCTGGGCTTCACCGCCACCGGCGACGTGCGAGACGGCGTGCTCTACCACGAGCACCTCGTGCTGCACCGAGAGGAGCCGACCCCGCCACCGCGATGATCATGCCGCCCGTCGGCTGACGAGCCCGCAATCGACGGCGCAACCGTGGACGGCGACCGGGTGACGGTTGGGTCGGGTACGTTTTTGCGTTGTGTTCAGGACACGTCTGGAGCTTGATCGGGTTCGTGCGGCTCGCGGCGTGATCGACCCTGTGTTTCTGGATTCTCCGTTGTTCGGGTGCGACGCGTTGGGGCGCGCGCTCGGGTGTGCGGTGAGCATCAAGCTGGAGACCGCGAACCCGGTCCGCAGTTTCAAGGCGCGGGGTACCGAGCTTGTCGTGGGTGGGCTGCGGGATCAGGGGCGGACGGCGGTGGTGTGCGCCAGTGCCGGCAATCTGGGGTGGGCGCTGGGCTGGTCAGGGCGCCGCCATGGCATGGACGTGACGGTCGTGGCTTCGCGTCGGGCGCCCGCGGCCAAGCTCGATCGGATTCGCGCCTCGGGTGCGGTGCTGGAAGTGGTCGATGGCGACTTCGAGTTGGCGCGGGAGCGGGCAGCGGAGATCGCGCGGCGGCGTTGCATTCGGCTGGTCGAGGACAGTCTGGACGTCGAGACCTGTGAGGGTGCGGCGACCATTGGTCTGGAGCTGGCGCAGCAGGCGCCGTCTGCCGATGCCGTGCTGATCGCCCTTGGGGGCGGTGCCATGGCCACCGGTGTGGGTTACGTCCTCAAGGTTCTGGCGCCTGGAACCGAAGTGATCTGTGTGCAGCCTCGTGGCGCGCCCGCGATGACCCGCTCCTGGCGGGAGCGCCGGGTCGTCACCACCGACTCCGCCGACACCATCGCCGACGGCGTCGCCGGTAGGTACCCCATCCCCGCGGTGCTGGACGATCTCTTGGTGGTGGCCGATGACGCCGTCCTGGTCGAGGAGGCGTCCATCATGGCGGGGATGCGGTTGCTCTTGCAGCACGCGGGTCTGGTCGTCGAACCTTCGGCGGCCCTTGGCGTCGCCGCCGTCCTGGAAGACCCGGACCGCTTCGCCGGCCGCCACGTGGTCACCATCATCTGCGGTAGCAACGTCGACCTGGACGACTATCACCGATGGGTTGGCGCCGGTCCGTAGCTCAGCCACGGCCGCGACCCGGCGAGGCGGGTGTTCAGTGCTCGTTGCCCGCTCGTAGCCAGGCGATGTAGTCGGCGACCGCTCGTTCGGTGTCGTACTCGGGCTTGTAGCCGGTGTCGTGCTGGAGCCGGGTGATGTCGAGGTAGCTCTGCCGTGGGTCTCCTCCGGTGGGCAGTTCGACCTTGGCGTCGGGCACCACCTGCTTGATCGCGGCGATGATCTCGGCGTTGGTCGTCGCGCGGCCGGACGCGATGTTGTAGGTGCGGTGGTCGAGCCGGTCCGCGAGCTGGAGGAGTGCGATCGCCCGGGCGGTGTCCTTGACGTAGCACAGGTCGATCGAGTCTTCCGCGTGGGCGGGCCCGGGGAGCGTGGACAGGTTCGGCTCGGTTCCGCGGGCGGCGGCGTGGACGAGTTCGGGAGCGGCGAAGAACAGGGCGCCGTGGGGGTCGCGCGGGCCCCAGGTAGCGGAGATGCGGTAGTTGACGACGTCGATGCCGGTGGCGTCGGCCAGGTGGCCGTTGAGCAGTTCGCCGATCTTCTTGAAGGTCGGGATCAGGTGGGCCGAGGCCATCGACAGCGGCATGTCCTCACTGAGCGGGCCGTCGCCGGCGACGCCGCCGTAGACGCCGATCGTGCTCGCGACACCGACCCGGTCCACATTCCACTCATGGGCCGCCTGGAAGACGTTGAACAGCCCGTCCAGGGCCTTGCGCGCCGCCTCAATGGGCTGCTGAGGGTCGGGCGGCCAGGGCATCGAGCCCGCGAGGTGCAGGATGCCGGTGATCTGGTGGCGCTTGCCGATGTCGAGCAGCGCGTTCAGGTCGGTGACGTCGGCTTGTTCAAGCGTGGCCTGCCTGCCTGCGAGGCCTGCCGGTAGCTCGCGGCTCCGGCGTTGGACCAGGACGCAGCTCTCGCCGAGGTCTAGCAGTGCGCGCACGGTGTGGGAGCCGATGAAGCCCAGACCTCCGGTGACCAAGAGCATTAGCCTCCCCTTTCTGTCGCTTTGCTGATTATCAGTGTTACTGACGATCAGGCTAGCGATAGAGTTCTGCCGTGTCTAGCGGTGATGGACCGGGCCCCGGGCTGAGCGGCAATCTCGTCTACCTGCTCAAGCACGCGCACCTCCGGATGGCGGAGCTGACCGCGAACGCGGTGACGCCCTACGGCATCGACGGGCGCGAGCTGGGCGTCCTGCTCTCCCTCGCCGGCCGCGAACCGGCGTCCCAGCAGGAGGCGGCGCAGCGGCTGGGCATCGACCGCACAACGATGGTCGCGATGCTGGACGCCCTGGAAGGCAAGGGCCTGGTGTCACGTCACCCACACGCGCAGGACCGCCGCCGCAACGTGGTCGAACTGACCGACGCGGGCCACGAGACCCTCCGCCTGGCCACTGAGGTGAACGACGAAGCCGAGCGCGAGTTCCTGGCGTCCCTCACCCCGAAGGCCGCCGGGCAGCTACGAAGCTCCCTGCAGAAGCTCGTACTCCGCTCGGACGACTAGGCCGGTTTCAGAAGCCGAGCCTCCGGGCCGGCCGGGCCTTGAATGGGTCTTCGCGGCCCGGCGGGCACTGACGCGGAGTCAGGAAATGCCGCGGAAGAAGGTGCGGATGTCGTTCGCGAGCAGCTCCGGCTCCTCCATTGCGGGGAAGTGACCGCCCTCCGTGAACTCGCTCCAGTGGCCGATCGCCTTCCACGGGTCCATCGCGCGGCGCATGAGCGGGTGGGTGCCGAACACGGCCCATCCGGACGGCACGTCGGAGGGCATGAACAAGTCGATCCCGGAGTGCTCGGACTCGTAGTAGAACTGCGCGCTCGACGCGCCGCTGCGGGTGAACCAGTACAGGCTGATGTTCGTGAGGAGCTGGTCGCGGTCGACCGTCTCGTCCGGCGTCCGGTGGTCGCCGCCGGTCCTGGTCTTGAACTTCTCGGCGATCCACGCGAGCTGACCGACCGGCGAGTCGGCGAGCGCCGCGCCGATCGTGTCGGGACGATGGTCCTGCATCAGGAGGTACCCGCGCTCGGCCGCGTCCTCGGTGCGGATCGCCTCGATCTGGGCGGTCTCGTCATCGGACAGACCGTCGGGGTACGGGAACTTGTCGCCGAGCAACCCGAGCACCCGGGGGTCGCTGCCGGTGTGCGTGCCGATGACGCGCTCCGGGTAGAGCGCCGCGAGGCGGCCGGTGGTGCCCGCACCGATGTCGGTGCCGTGGGCAGCGAACCTCTCGTAGCCGAGACGCGTCATGATCTCGGCGTAGGCCTCCGTCGTCCGCGCCAGCTCCCAGCCGGTCCCCGACAGCGGGGTGGAGAACCCGAACCCGGGCAGCGACGGGATGACCACGTGGAACACGTCGGCCAGCAGCGGGACGAGTCGCTGGTACTCGACGAACGAGCCCGGCCAGCCGTGGTTCAGGATCAGCGGGACGGCCTCCGGGTTCGCCGACCGCGCGTGGACGACGTGGAACGTCTGGCCGTCGACGACCGTCGTGAACTGTTCGTACTCGTTGAGCTTCTCCTCCTGCGCACGCCAGTCGAACCCGTCGCGCCAGTACTCGGCGAGCTCCTTCAGGTACACCGGCGGGATGCCGCGGCTGAAGTCGGTGCGATCGTCCCGGCCCGGCACGGGGATCGGCCAGCGCGTGCGTGCCAGCCGGTCGCGCAGGTCGTCGATGTCGGCCTGCGGGATGTCGATACGGAACGGTGTGAGTGCGTTGTTCTCGTTCATGACACCGACGCTTCCAGGCAATGCGGCAGGTTTGCTTCCGCGATTGCTGAAAAGATCGAGAACATGTTGGAGACCTCCGCCCGCCTGCTCGAACTGCTGTCGTTGCTCCAGCTCAAGCGCGACTGGACGAGCTCCGAGCTCGCCGGCCGCCTCCAGGTGAGCACGAGGACGGTGCGCGCCGACATCGGCAGGCTGCGGTCGCTCGGCTATCCCGTGGACGCTCGCCCCGGCGTCGCGGGCGGGTACCGGCTGGCCGCCGGGACGGCGATGCCCCCGCTGCTGCTCGACGACGACGAGGCCGTCGCCGTCGCGGTCGGACTGGGCGCGGTCGCCACCCAGAGGCTCGGCGTCGAGGAGACATCGCTCACCGCGCTCGCGAAGCTGGAGCAGGTGCTGCCCTCGCGCCTGCGCCGGCGCGTCGAGGCGGTACGCGAGGCGACGAGCGTCGTTCCAGGGGCTCGGCCGCCGCTCGATCTCTCGGTTCTCGGTGCGGTCGCCGCCGCGATCCGCGGCCGCGAACGGCTCCGGTTCGGATACACCAAGTCCGGGGGCGGCGAAGGGGCCCGCCGCACCGAACCGCAGCGGCTGGTGAGCTGGGGGTCGCTCTGGTACCTGCTCGCGTGGGACCTCGACCGTGCCGACTGGCGGGTCTTCCGCGTCGACCGCATGGTTCCGCACGCACCGACGGGCGAGCGGTTCCAGCCGCGCGCGGTCTCGGAGGACGAGGCCGTCGAGTACGTCGTCAGGCGCGTCAGCAAGGCGGCCTGGAAGTACCGCGCCCGGGTACTCGTGCACGCCCCCGCCGCCACGGTCGCCGCGAAGATCCGCATCCCGGTCGACATCGAGGTGGTCGACGAGTCCACGTGCCAGGTCGAGCTGGGGTCCGACGACCCGGACCGGCTAGCGCTGTGGATGACGCAGTTCGACCTCGACATCGAGGTGATCGACGGAGCCGAGCTCGCGGCGGCGTTCGATCGCCTCGCGACGAAATTCCGCCGCGCGGCGGGCGGCGCGTCCACGACGTGAATCCCGGCCCTTCCACCCGGCCCGTGCAACGGCGGCCGTACAACTCGACGCCGCGGCTTGCGGCCTGCGCGTTGTCGGGTCGCGGCGTGATGGGTGGTCGAACCTCACGGGGGCGGTGCGGTTCCCAGCGTCAGGGGGGCGGCGTAGTGATCGAAGAACAGCCGGGCGACCAGGTCGCCGCGCGAGCCGGTGCCGGACTTGGCGAAGATCGACTTCAGGTGGTCCTGCACGGTGTACGACGACACCTGCAGCCGGTCGGCGATCTGCCTCGTGGACAGGCCCTGCGCCACCAGTTCGGTCACGCGCCGCTCGGTGTCGGTGAAGCCGTAGGCATCGGCCATCAGCGGCGCCATCTCGGCGGGACGGGCCGCTTCGAGCATCACCGCGACCGGCGAGTCCGGTCCGTCGCCCATCAGGGAGCCCCGGACGATGAGCCACTGGCCCGATCGGGTGCGCGCTCGGGCCCTGGCCGGCCGGATATCGGCCGGCGCGCGTGCCGCGGTCGGCGGGAAGTCGCACAGGGCGCGGGCCTGGCGCGCGACGGCGGGGACGACCAGCGGCAGTTCGGCGCCTGCCCGGTCGCCGGTGCCCAGCTCGTCCAGCCAGCGCTGCGCAGCTCGGTTGGACATCTGCACGCCGTCGTCGGCGTCGAGGATCAGCAGGCCGGTGTCGGGGTCGCCGGCCCGTGCGGCGCCGAGCAGGAGTCCGCGCCGTAGTCCGTCAGCGATCAACCCGGCCAGCGACGACGCGAACCGCACCTCGGCCGCCGAGAAGTGGGGACGGTTCGCCTCCCGGAACACGGTCAGGGCGCCCCAGGTCGCCTTGCCGCCCGCCAGGACCACGCGCAGTTCGTCGGCGAAGCCACCGGGGCGGCGGATCTCGCGCTGGCGCAGGCTGCGGTCGAGATCACCGGCGGTGACCTCGCTCAGGCTGGCCGCCGGGCGGTCCGCGCGGGACAGCCGGACCCACTTGTTGAAGTCCGGCTCGCGCACCTCGATCTCGACGAGCCGGAGCAGCTCGGCGGCGGGCAGGCCGTTCTCGACGAACTCCGCGGTCGGCAGCATGGTCGCCGGGTCGATCGTCATCAGGCAGGTGCCCTCGGCGGGTACGGCGCGGCCCAGCGCATCACCGACTGCCCGGGAGAACTCGGGCACCGGCAGGTCCCGGTGAACCAGCCGCACGATGTCGTCGCGAACGCGTGCGTGGACCGCCGCATTTGCCATGCACCGAAAAGTACCCGAATCGCATTGCGCGTCCTCCCAGAAATCTGGGATACACCCCTGTCGCGCGATCTTGCATGCTGAGTGAGCAGGTCAATGCCCGGCGCAGGCCGGAAAACTCCGTCACGTAAGGAATCGCGTTTCATGATGACCACCGCAGTCTTCGCCGCCGGATCGGAGCCGCGATGAGCAAGGTCGTGCTGTACATGTCGATGTCGGTGGACGGGTTCATCACCGGTCCGGACGACGGGCCGGAGCACGGGCTCGGAGTCAACGGAGAGCGGCTGCACGACTGGCTGCGTCCAGGGGGCGTGGACCCGCGCTCGCACCGTCCCGCCGACGGGCCGAACGCCACGGTGTTCGACGAGGCCATGGCGACGGGAGCGGTGATCACCGGTCGGCGCACCTTCGAGTTCGCGGGCGGCTGGGCCGGCGACCACCACGACGGCGTTCCGATCTTCGTGCTGACCCATGCCGCACCCGGCAAGCCCGCACCGGGACACGCGCGCTACGTCACCGACGGCATCGAGTCGTGCGTCGCCCAGGCCAAGGCCGCCGCCGGTGGCCGCGACATCCTGCTGCACGGCGCCGCGACCGCGCAGGCGTGCCTTCGCGCCGGTCTGCTGGACGAAATGGAGCTGCAGCTGATGCCCGTCCTGCTCGGGCAGGGCCGCCGCCTGTTCGAGAACATGCCGCCCGACCACGTCGAACTCGAACTGATCCGTGCGCTGGACGCTCCGGGCGTGCAGCATCTCCGCTACCGCGTGCGGTCGGAGGGCTGACCGATGGCGATCATCCGGCTCTACATGACCATGTCCCTGGACGGCTACGTCGCCGGGCCCCAGGACAATGCGGACGCCCCACTGGGCATCGGCGGGTTCCGTCTCTTCAATTGGCTCGACCGGCGCAACGATCCGGGTCCGAGCGGGCAGGTGTTCTCCGAGGCGATGTCCACTCGGGCCCTCATCTCCGGCCGTCGCACCTATGAACTGGCCGACCGCTGGCAGGGCGATCACCACGACGGCGTTCCGGTCTTCGTCCTGACCCGCGACGTTCCGGACGACCCGCCACCGGGCAGCGTCCGCTACGTCACCGATGTGCGCGAGTGCGCCGCGCAGGCGCGCGCGTCGGCCGGGGACGGCGAGGTCATGGTGCACGGTGCCGGGGCGGCGCAGGCACTGCTGCGGGCCGGGCAACTCGACGAGATGGAACTCCATGTCGTGCCGATCCTGCTCGGGCAGGGACGGCGGCTGTTCGACGGCCTGCCGGCGGAGCACATCGAGCTCGACCTGGTCCGGCGGCTGACCTCTCCAGAGACCGAGGATCCCGCACGGCAGGTCATGCACCTGCGCTACCGCGTCCGCCGCCCTTGACCGGCGAACCCCGCCCGCGGACGGTGGTTCGCGCTCGGCTGGGTGTGACCCATGACATATGCGGTTCCTGTCAGGTATCGGGACGCTGCTCCGCTCAAGTCACGAGGAGCAAGCGAACCGACAGGAGCAGCGCATGAAGCACCGCATCGTCGTCCTCGGCGCCGGCTATGCCGGGGCCTACGTGGCCGGGAACCTGGCCCGTCGGCTGTCGCCGGCGGACATCGAGATCACCGTGGTCAACGCCGTGCCGCACTTCGTCCAGCGGCAGCGGCTGAACCAGCTGGCGGCCGGCCTGGAGGTCGAGGCGCCGCCGCTCACCGACGTCTTCGCGGGCACGGACATACGGCTGCGGGTGGCGCGCGTCACCGCCGTCGACCCTGAGCGCCAGGTCGTCGCCGTGGCCGACGCCGAGGGAGGCGGCGAGGTCGGCTACGACACGCTGTTGTACGCGCTCGGCAGCCGCGTCGCCGACCAGAGCGTCCCCGGCGTGGCCGAGCACGCCTTCGACGTCGCCGGCATGCCCTCGGCGCTGCGCCTGCGCGAGCGCCTGGAAAGCCTGGACAGGCAGGGTGGAGGCGGGAGCGTGCTGGTCGTCGGCGACGGGTTGACGGGCATCGAGACCGCCACCGAGGTCGCCGAATTCCGGCCCGGCCTGTCGGTGACGCTTCTCGCCAGCGGCGAGCTGGGCGCCCGGCTCTCCCCCGGAGCCCGCGGCCACCTGCGCCGGGCCTGCGACCGGCTGGGCATCACCGTCCTGGAGCACACCAGTGTCGAAGCCGTCGAGGCCGGGCGGGTGCGGTGCGGCGACGGCACCGTCCTGGCGTCCGACGCGACCGTGTGGACGGCCGGGTTCGCGGTCAGTCCCATCGCCGCCGCCAGCGGCTTTGAGGTCACCGAACAGGGTCAGATGATCGTCGATCGCACCATGCGGTCGGTCTCGCACCCGAACGTCTACGCCGTCGGCGACAGCGTCCATGTCCTCGGCGACAGCGGCCGGCCGCTGCCGATGAACTGCGGGTCGGCCGGCTACACCAGCCGCCAGGCCATCAGCGCGATCGTGGGACGCCTGACCGGCCGCGAGATCGCGCACGTCAAGATGGCCTACCGGTACAACGCCATCAGCCTCGGACGGCGGGACGGGATCCTGCAGCTGATCGACGGTGCGGCGCAGGCCAGGCCGCGGTACATGGGCGGCCGGAAGGTCATGCGGGTCAAGGAGTTCCTCCAGAGGGGGGCGCTGTGGGGCACCGCGCATCCGACGTTCGGCGTGCCCAAGCGCAGGCGCCGCCTGGCCGAGCCGGACACGGTCGCTGGGCGGGCGGCCGCGTCCGCCGAGATGCCGGCCGCGTAGCCGCCTAGGTTGGTCTACGTGGACGCCGCCGCCACCGATCGCTTCGACATCGGCCGGTTCGAGGCCAGCCGGAACCGGCTGGCCGCACTGGCCTACCGGCTGCTGGGCTCCGCCGCCGACGCCGAAGACGCCGTCCAGGACGCGTTCCTGCACTGGCAGGGGGCCGACCGGCAGCGGATCGAGGTGCCGGAGGCATGGCTGACCAAGGTCGTCACCAACCTGTGCCTCGACCGGCTCCGCTCGGCACGGGCCCGCCGCGAACGCACCGTCGGGGCCTGGCTGCCCGAGCCGCTCCTGGACGGCGATCCGATGCTCGGCCCGGCCGACACCGCCGAGCAGCGCGAAGCGGTCTCGCTGGCCGTGCTGACCCTCATGGAGCGCCTGTCGCCCGTCGAGCGGGCCGTCTACCTGCTGCGTGAGGCGTTCTCGTACGGCCATGCCGCGATCGGCGAGATCCTCGACATCACCGAGTCCGCCAGCCAGCAGCACCTGCACCGGGCCCGTCGCCGCATCACCGCCGCGCGCCGCCGCGGCGGCGACGTCGACCCCGCATCCGCCCGCAGGATCGTCGAGGAGTTCCTCGCCGCCGCGTCCTCGGGCCGCACCGAACGGCTGATGGCGCTGCTCACCGACGACGCGACCGCGATCTCCGACGGCGCCGGGCTGACCAGGACGCTGCTGCGCTACGACACTCCGCAGGGCATCGCCACCGTCGCGCGGGCCGGCTTCCAACCCGCCCTTGCGAAGCGGCGACTCGGCGGCGCGCCCGCCATCCACTACGCGCTGGTCAACGACACCCCCGCCATCATCGTCGTGCTCGATGACCAGGTCGTCGGCGTCGTGGCGTTCGACATCACCGGCGGCAAGATCGCGACCTTGCACGGCATCGCCGACCCGGCCCGCCTCGCCCGCATCACCGCGTCCTGGCGGCACGAACCCGACGCACCGCTCATCACGCGGTGGTGACCCCTTGTTGCCGAACTCCTCGTGCCCGCCTGCCGGTGAACGTCCGGGACTCGTGGCCCGTCATGGCTCCGGATACGGTCCTGGCCTTCTGCATAGCCTCGCGTAGCAGCCAGGTGTCATGCCGAACGCCGCCTTGAACATTCGGGTGAAGTGGGCTTGGTCTGCGAAGCCGGCCGCGTGAGCGGTCTCCGCCAGGGGCCTGGCCATGCGCAGCTTTTCGCGGGCGAGGTCGAGGCGGCGCATGATCGAGTATCGGTAGGGACTGGTGCCGTACAGGGCACGGAACTGGCGTGCGAACTGGTAGCGGTCGAGCCCTGTGACCGCCTCCAGTTCGCTGGAGCGCACGACCGCCGGCCGGTTCTCCAGGAACTCTCGGCCGCGTTCGAGGGCGGCCAGGTCGAGGCGGCCGGGCCGGTCAGGAGCGCGGGGGGCCGTCGCCCTGCACCGGAGCAGGCCCTCGGCAAGCTCCAGGACCAAGGCATCCAGCGCCAGCGGCTCGGTCGTCGCATCGAACGCCGCCCGTATCGTGCGCGCGAGGACCGGGTCGTCGGTCACCGGGGCGGCGAAGGGCAGCGGCGCCGGTCGTCCGGTGATGGCCGACAGGGCGTCGGCGATGCGGGCCGGGGCGACATAGACCTGCGCGTAGCCGAGGAGGTCCGGCCCGTCGGCCCAGCCGTCGTGCAGCTCGTCGGGATGCAGCACGAAGACCTGTCCCGGGGCGCTGCGCTCCACCGTTCCCCGGTAGTGGAACGCCTGGGCCCCCGCTTCGGTGACCCCGACGGCGTAGACGTCGTGCCGGTGCCGGCTGTACGGGCGGCCGCGCAGCCCGGCTCGGAACAACTCCACGCCGGCCACGGGGCCGCTGGTTTCCACCCATTCGCCCGCGACACACGATCGTTCAATACCGGTGCGATGCGGTCTGGCCACTCTGGACGCCATATGCGGAGTCTAAGGAGAAGCCATGGAAGTCTCCCTCTCCCCGACCCAGGCGATCGCATTCATGACGTTCGCCGCGGTGGCCGCGGGAACCCCCGGTCCCAGCAACGTGCTGCTGGCCGCCGCCGGCGCGAAGGCCGGTGTACGGCGGGGGATGCCGAGCCTGCTCGGGCAGGTGATCGGGATGAGCGCCATGCTGCTGGCCGTCACCTTGGGAATCGGCGGCCTGCTCCTCGACCGCCCTTGGCTCCTGGAGACCCTCAAGTGGGGCGGCGCGGTGCTGCTCTGCTGGATGGCCTGGGGGATCGCGACCGCACCCTTTACGGAGGGGGACACGAATTCCCCTGCCTGGTCCGGCTTCTTCGGCATGGCCGCGTTCCAATGGGCCAACCCCAAAGGCTGGCTGATCAGCGTCGCCGCCAACGCCACTTACCTGAACCAGCACGGCGGGATCTTGAGCCGGTCCCTCATCCTCACGGCTCTGTTCATGCTCGCCGCACTGCCCAGTTGCCTGCCTTGGCTGGTGTTCGGCGCCGCGCTCCAGAAATCTCTCGGCTCGCCGCGGACGTGGCTCATCTACCGCTGCACGATGGCCGGTCTGCTGGTGGCATCGGTCACCCTGTTCCTCTGGCCGCACGGCTGACAGGGGGCGGTCAGGGGCGGGTCCAGCGTTGGTTGGGGCCGCTGTGGCATGTCCAGATCTGCACGTAGACGCCGTTGGCCGTGGAGTTGTTGGGTACGTCCAGGCACTTGTTCGCGCCCACGGCGGTGATGCTTCCGTCGGTGTTGATGCGCCACTTCTGGTTGTTCTGGCCGTTGCAGTCCCAGATGATCACGCTGGTTCCGTCGGCGGTGCCGTTGTCGTTGACGTCGAGGCACTTGCCTCCGTAGACCCGGAGTTCACCGGCCGCCGTGAAGGTCCACTGCTGGTTGCTCCCGCCGTGGCAGTCCCAGATCTCCACCCGCGTCCCGTTGGCCTGGGACGCCTCGGTGACGTCGAGGCATCGTCCCGACCCCACGCCCCGGATCTGGGACACGGGGCTGGGCGTGCCGCCGCTGACCCGGAACACGGCGGTGCCATGGGGCGGCACGCTCGCCGAGATGGTGCCGGTGGTCGAGGTGACGGCGTTCGTCCAGGCGTCGCGAAGGCTGAAGGAGCCGCCGGACAGGCCGATCGCCGAGGTGGTGGTACTGATCGTCGTCGTGCCGCCGCCCTGGTTGAACAGCGCGACCGCGACGTCGCCGTTCTCCAGCCGTTTGGCCAGGACGCGGCGGGTGCCGTCGTTGCTGATCTGGGTCGCCTGGAGGCCGAGCGGGTCCTGGTTGATGGCGATCAGATTCTGGTTCTTCATGATCGCGGCGGTGGCGGCGTCCATGTTCCGGACGTCGTTCCCCGCGATCAGCGGCGCGGCCATGACGGCCCACAGGGCGAAGTGGCTGCGCATCTCGGTGTCGGTCATGCCGCCGCGGCCGACCACCATCATGTCGGGGTCGTTGAACTGCCCCGGCCCGGCGTAGCCCGCCAGAGGCACGTTGACGTCGACGATGTTCTGGATGCCCATCGGGTAGCCGTTGGTCTGGCCGGAGTTCCAGACGTTGGTGATGTCCTCGGTGGTGCGCCAGATGTTGGCGACGTCGCCCCAGTTCCGCTGCGGGCCGGTCTTCTCGTGGATGCTGTTGGGGTTGATGCTGTAGAGGATCGGCCGTCCGGTCGCCGCCAGGGCGTCGCGCATCTTCGCGAAGGTGCGCACCTGGTCGTCGATGGTGCCGGTCGGAGAGCACCAGTCGTACTTGAGGTAGTCGACGCCCCAGGCGGCGAACTGGCGGGCGTCCTGGGTCTCGTGGCCGAGGCTGCCGGTGGCGCCCGGATAGGAGCCGAAGTACTGGGCGCAGGTGCGGTCCAGGGGCGCCTGGTAGAGGCCGAACTTCAGGCCCCTGGCGTGCAGGTAGTCGCCGAGCGCCTTCATCCCGCTCGGGAACCTCGACGGATTCGCCCGCAGGTTGCCGGCCGAGTCGCGGTTGGGGTCGAACCAGCAGTCGTCGACGACGACGTACTCGTATCCGAGGTCGCGCATGCCGGAGCCGACGAGCGCGTCGGCGGTCTGCCGGATCAGAGTCTCGTTGATGTTGCAGCCGAACGTGTTCCAGGTGTTCCACCCCATCGGCGGGGTGCGGCCCACGCCGTTCTCCAGCGCTTGGGCCTGGGTGGCTGGGCTGAGTGCTACGGCCACGGCCACCATGGTCAGCAGCGCGCGGATTCGTTTCCTGCTCATAGGGTCGCTCCGCAGCGGTCCGAGGACCGGGTCGATGGGGGGTGGGCCGGCCGCCCCGAGGGCCGGATGTCCCGGGCTGGGACGACCGTCGTGGGCGCGGTGCGAGCCGCAGGGGCGCGGCCGGTTCGCGGTGGACGTGGCGGGCTCGGCCTGCCGCCGAGCCCGCCACACCGGGTCCGGCTCCTGAGCCGGACCCGGTGCCACCTCGTTAGCGCTGCAGGGTCAGCAGGCCCGGGCGGTAGGGCAGGAGGCCGTAGTCGCCGCCCGAGTTGGGGCTGCGGCCCTGGTAGAGGAGTTGGAGGTTGCAGGGGTCGACGGTGAAGGTCTGGTCGGCGCCGGCGCGGATCAGTTCGCCGTGGCTGATGTCGTTGGTCCAGGTGGCGCCGCTGTTGGCCTTGCCGGCGAAGGGGTTGCTCTCGCTGGTGGCCTGCGGTGTCCACGAGCCGTTCAGGCTGGTGGACGTGAACGAGCGGAAGTAGCGGCCCTGGGAGCCGATCGCCTCGACGAGCATGAGGTAGCGGTTCTGGTCCTGGAGCTTGTAGACCTGAACGCCTTCGAACAGGTTGTTCGTCGAATCGCTCATGATCACTGTGGAGGACGAGCCGAAGCTGCCCGGGAAGTTCCCGATCGGCATGCTGGCCCGGTAGATCCTGCCGTTGTCACCGGCGAAGAAGAGGTACATGTTGTTGCTGTCGCCGATGACCGTCTGGTCGATGGGGCCGGTCCCGGAATTGCTGATGCTTCCGGAGAAGAGCACCTGCTCCGATGACCAGCCGTTCGGGTTGGTGGGGTCGCTCGACGTCCGGTAGGAGAACGCGGTGCTGCCCCACTGGTAGGCGAGCACCCAGATGTTTCTGGGGGCGAAGTAGAAGAGCGTGGGCGCGACGGTGGAATTCGACATCGCGTTCTGGCTGGCCGAGGCCATCTCCGACCAGTTGGAGAACAGGCCGAAGTTCATCGAGCCCCATCTCGTCCCCGTGTCGTGCGTTGTCGCGTAGACGAGATGCCGGCCGTTGTAGGGGGCGACGGTGAAGTCCTTGAGCGAGACCCATCCCGACCTGGGCTGGGCCAATGGACCTGTTGACGACCAGCGATATGTCGACGGAAGGTCGCAGTTCGGAGTGGGTTCGCCACCGCCGACCTCGACGAGCTGCCATTGCTGGTTGGCCCCGCCCCAGTCGTCGTACTGGACGATGTTCGCGCCGTCCGCGGTGGAGGCGCCCTGTACTTCGAGGGCCTTGTTGCTGTGGCGCGAGATGAGCCTGACGTGGCCGTCTGAGCTGTCGGCCAGGCGCCATTGCTGGTTGGTGCCGTTCAGGTCGGACCATTGGACGATCGAGGCGCCGTTGGCGGTGGAGAAGTTGTAGACGTCCAGCACCTTGCCGGAGTGGCGCGACTTGAGGCGGTAGTAACCGCCGCCGGAGTCGACGAACTGCCACTGCTGCTGGTTCTGGTCGTTCCTCGCCCACTGGGTGATGCGGGCGCCGTTGCTGGTCGCCAGGTTGTAGACGTCGAGGGCCTTGCCGCTGTTGCGGTTGACCAGGACGTACCACTTGTTCACATCCACTGTCGCGGCCTGGGCCGTCTGTGTGCTCAGCACGGACAGGAACACCGACAGCAGGAGCGATGCCAGCACTGCTGCACCGGTCCTCAGCATGAACTCTTCCCTTCATCCTGCTTGTGTTAGCGCTAACATTTCCTGCCGGGCGGGGACCTCTCTCCATCGGGTGATCGGGGGGGTGGCGGTGGCCCGGAGTAAATAACAGCCGGTGCGACATCGTCAAGAACCCGGAGCCGTCGAAAAATTTCGAGCGTAAGCCACCTGCTAGAACGCATGCAAAAGCCGGCGGCCGGATCTCCGCGATGAAAAGTTTTGAAACTATTGACGGGATCCGTTCGGCCTCTCACACTGAGTCCTCGACGCCCCGGTGGTGTGTGCGTTCCCGAGTGGAGCGCGGCGTCTGTCGCACGGCTGTGTCCGTGCTCCCGCCCCTTCTTTGCTTCATGGAGGAAACAGACGTGCGTACCAACGCCATGCCCAGAGCCCGGGCCCGCAGGCGGGCCCTCCTCGCCGGCGCCCTCGGGGTGTTCACCGCGGCCGCCGCTCTGGTGGCACCGTCCCAGGCCGCGGCCGCGGAGAGCACGCTGGGCGCCGCGGCGGCGCAGAGCGGCCGCTACTTCGGCGCCGCGATCGCCTCCGGCAGGCTCAACGACTCGGTGTACACGACGATCGCGAACCGCGAGTTCAACTCGGTGACCGCCGAGAACGAGATGAAGATCGACGCCACCGAGCCCCAGCGAGGCCAGTTCAACTTCTCCGCCGCCGACCGCATCTACAACTGGGCCGTCCAGAACGGCAAGGAGGTGCGCGGCCACACGCTGGCCTGGCACTCCCAGCAGCCCGACTGGATGCGGAACCTCAGCGGCGGCGCGCTGCGCCAGGCCATGATCGACCACATCAACGGCGTCATGGCCCACTACCGGGGCAAGATCGTCCAGTGGGACGTCGTGAACGAGGCCTTCGAGGACGGCAACTCGGGCGCCCGCCGCGACTCCAACCTGCAGCGCACCGGCAACGACTGGATCGAGGTCGCCTTCCGCACCGCGCGCGCCGCCGACCCGTCCGCCAAGCTCTGCTACAACGACTACAACGTCGAGAACTGGAACTGGGCCAAGACCCAGGCCATGTACAACATGGTCCGCGACTTCAAGCAGCGCGGCGTGCCCATCGACTGCGTCGGCTTCCAGTCCCACTTCAACAGCGGCAGCCCGTACAACAGCAACTTCCGCACCACCCTGCAGAGCTTCGCCGCCCTCGGCGTCGACGTCGCGATCACCGAGCTCGACATCCAGGGCGCCTCGCCCACGACCTACGCCAACGTGGTCAACGACTGCCTCGCCGTCTCCCGCTGCCTCGGCATCACCGTGTGGGGCGTCCGCGACACCGACTCCTGGCGCTCGGAGCAGACGCCGCTGCTGTTCGACGGCAACGGCAACAAGAAGTCCGCCTACACCTCGGTCCTCAACGCCCTCAACGGCGGCACCTCGCCGGAGCCCCCCGGGGACGAGGGAACGATCAGGGGCGTCGGTTCGGGCCGCTGCATTGACGTGCCCAACGCCAGCACCAGCGACGGCACCCAGGTCCAGCTGTACGACTGCCACGGCGGCACCAACCAGCAGTGGGCCCCCACGGACGCGGGCGAGCTCAGGGTCTACGGCAACAAGTGCCTGGACGCGGCCGGCACCGGCAACGGCGCCAGGGTCCAGATCTACAGCTGCTGGGGCGGCGACAACCAGAAGTGGCGCCTGAACTCCGACGGGTCCATCGTCGGCGTCCAGTCCGGCCTCTGCCTGGACGCGGCAGGCTCCGGCAACGGCGCACCGATCCAGCTCTACTCCTGCTGGAACGGCGACAACCAGCGCTGGACCCTCACCTGACCTGCGGCAAGCGGAAAGGGTGAATCGATGAAGATCTACGCTGCGGCCTCGCGCGGGCGACGCCGATGGTCACGGTTCGCCGCCGCGGTGGCGGCGGCCCTCGCGGCCGGGACGCTCGTCGCGGTGACCCCGGCGCCGGCCGACGCGGCGACGGTGGACACCGATGCCTGGTACGTCCTGGTCAACCGCAACAGCGGCAAGGCGCTGGACGTTTCCGACACGTCCACCGGCGACGGCGCGCGAGTCCACCAATGGACGCGCCACGACGGAGCCAACCAGCAGTGGCAGTTCGTGGACTCCGGCGGCGGCTTCTACCGGCTGAGGGCACGGCACTCGGGCAAGGTGCTCGACGTGGCCGGCGCCTCGACGGCTGACGGTGCCGCGATCCAGCAGTGGGCCGACCACGGCGGGACCAACCAGCAGTTCCGCCTGGCCGACTCCGACGCGGGCCACGTCCGGCTGATCAGCCGCAGCAGCGGCAAGGCGGTGGAGGTCCAGGGCGCCTCCACCGCCGACGGCGGCAGCGTCGTCCAGTACACCGACTGGGGCGGCGCCAACCAGCAGTGGCAGATGGTCGAGCTGTCGTCCGACGGCGGTGGCGATGGCGGGTGCGGCAGCGCGCCGACGCTCACCAGCGGTACGCACACCATCCAGAGCGGCGGCAAGAGCCGCAGCTTCATCCTCAGGGTTCCCGACGGCTACGACAGCGGCCACCCCTACCGGCTGATCTTCGCGTTCCACTGGCGGGGCGGCACCGCCAACGACGTCGCCTCGGGTGGAACGAGCGGGAGCGCCTGGTCGTACTACGGCCAGCAGGAGCAGTCGAACAACAGCGCGATCCTCGTCGCTCCGCAGGGCCTCGGCAACGGATGGGCCAATTCGGGCGGTGAGGACGTCGCCTTCGTCGACGACATGATCCGGCGGATCGAGGACGGCCTCTGCGTCGACACGACACAGCGGTTCGCCACGGGCTTCAGCTGGGGCGGCGGTATGAGCTACGCCCTCGCCTGCGCCCGGGCGAACGACTTCAGGGCCGTCGCGGTCATCTCCGGCGCGCAGATCAGCGGGTGCAGCGGCGGCGCCCAGCCCATCGCCTACTTCGGAATCCACGGCATCGGCGACTCCGTCCTCAACATCGCGCAAGGACGGTCCCTGCGGGACAAGTTCGTCGCCAACAACGGCTGCAGTCCCCAGAGCCCGCGGGAGCCCGCCCAGGGCAGCCGGACGCACATCACCACCGCCTACTCGGGCTGCCGCGCCGGGTATCCGGTCCAGTGGGCCGCTTTCGATGGAGGCCACATACCCGCTCCGGTTGACGGCTCCACCAACGAGAGCGGTGTCGCCACCTGGACCAAGGGAGAGATCTGGAGGTTCTTCGCACAGTTCCAGTGACACACCTGCACAACGGGGTGGAGCCAGGCGCGGCCTGGTTCCACCCCGCCCTCCTTGAAAGGGACGGGCGCTACCCCAGCTGGTCGCGGCGGCGGGTCAGGTAGGCGACCTCGGCGGTGTTGCCCGCCAGCTCGATGGCCCTGTCGTACGCGGCGCGCGACCGGCGGCCGTCGCCGAGGCGGCGCAGCAGGTCGGCGCGGATGGCGTGGTAGGCGTGGTAGCCGGCCAGCCGGTCCCGGAGCCGGTCGACGGCCGCCAGTGCCACCTCGGGGCCGTCGAGTTCGGCGACCGCGACGGCCCGGTTGAGGGCGACGATCGGCGAGGGGTCGAGGCGGACGAGCTGGTCGTAGAGGGCCAGGATCTGGGACCAGTCGGTGTCGCGCGCGTCGCGGGCCGAGGTGTGCACGGCGTTGATCGCCGCCAGGATCTGGTAGCGGCCCGGAGCCGTGCCGGCCGCGGCGGCCGCCAGGCGCTCGCGTACCAGCCGGTGCCCCTCGGCGATCAGCGCCGCGTCCCAGGATCCGCGGTCCTGCTCGACCAGGGTGACGAGTTCGCCGCCGGCCGAGACCCGGGCGGTGCGGCGGGCCTCGGTGAGCAGCATCAGCGCCAGCAGCCCGGCCGCCTCCCCGTCGTCCGGCAGCAGGGCGCGGATCAGGCGGGCGAGCCGGATCGCCTCGGCGGTCAGGCCGGGACGCACCGGATCGGTGCCGGGGCCGGTGGCCAGGTAGCCCTCGTTGAACACGAGGTACAGGACGGCGAGCACGCCGGAGACGCGTGCCGGGAGGTCCTCGGCGGACGGCACCCGGTACGGGATCCGCGCGGCCTTGATCTTGGCCTTCGCGCGGGTGATCCGCTGCCCCATGGCGGGCTCCTGCACCAGGAAGGCGCGGGCGATCTCGGGGACGGTCAGCCCCGCGACCAGGCGCAGCGTCAGCGCGACGCGGGTCTCCGGCGCCAGCGCCGGGTGGCAGCAGGTGAAGATCAGCCGGAGCCGGTCGTCGTCGATGGCGCCGACGGGCTCGGGCGGGTCGTCGGCGTAGACCATCCGAGCCTCCTTGTGCTTGTCGTCGCGCTTGTTCTCGCGCCGGATCCGGTCGATGGCCCTGCGGTTCGCGGTGGTGGTCAGCCAGCCGCCCGGGTTGGGCGGGACGCCGTCGGCGGGCCACCGCTCGACCGCCGCCGCGAACGCCTCGGCCGCCGCCTCCTCGGCGATGTCGAGATCACCGAACCGCCTGGTCAGGGCGGCCACCACCCGTGCCCACTCGGCGCGGTGGACCCGGGTGATCGACTCCGCGGCGTCGCTCACCGGAACGGCCGAACCTCGATCTTCCGGTCGCAGACCTCCGACGCCTCGGCGGCAAGCCGGAGCGCCACGTCCAGATCGGGGGCCTCCCACACCCAGACGCCGGCGAGGTACTCCTTCGACTCCACGAAGGGCCCGTCGCTGAACACCGCCTCCTCGCCCCGGTTGTCGACGACCGTGGCCGTGTCGGTGTCGGCGAGCCCGCCCGCGAAGACCCAGTAGCCCTCGGCGATCAGCCGGTCGTTGAACGCGCTGATGGCGGGCTGCCTGTCCGTGCTGCCGGGATCGCTCTTGTCGTCGATCACGGAAACCAGGTACTGCATCTGAAGATCATCTCCTGTGGTCTGGGGCGCGCGCGTGGCCAAGCCCCACGCGCGGCTGCGAACGACTCTGCCTAGTTTCCGGCCAGTTCGGCCACGGCCGGAGCGAGTTTCTCGGCGAAGTCGGCGCCGAAGACGAAGTAGGAGAAGCCGATCTCCTCCCGCCGCCGCTGGATCTCCTCGGCGGCCGCCGCGGGGTCGTCCGGAAGCACCGCCAGCGAGTCCGCCGCTCGAAGCGCGGCGGGGTCGGTGTCGGGGGACGCCATGAAGGGCGCCACCGAGTCGCCGACCACCGCGACGTGCTGCGAGAGTTCGACGTCCCGGTCGGTGCGGAAGTCGCGTACCGACCGCGTCATCTCGGCCCGGTCGTCCCCTGGCATCAGCGCGAAGGTGACCGTGTCCGCGAACTCGGCCGCCAGTGCCCGGGCCTTCGGGCCGCGCACGGCCATGACCACCGGCGTGTGCAGGTCGGGACCGTCGAGCTCGCGCAGCTTCGTCACAGTCTCGCGAACCTGGGTCAGCCGCTCGCCCGGTCGTGTGACGGGCAGCCCCAGTTCGCGGAGTTCGTCTTCGATGCCGGGCCTGCCGGTGCCGATGCCCATCTCGAAGCGGCCTTCGGTGAGGACCGACAGCGAGTGCGCCTCCCACGCGGTGCTCCAAGCCGGGCGCAGCGGGGAGGCGTACACCCAGGTGCCCACCCGCAGGTCGGCGAGGCCGGCCGCGACGGCCAGCGCGGGGGCGGGTGCCGGCTGCCATTTCGGGACGTCGGGCATCAGCAGCGTGGAGTAGCCGCTGTCGGCGATGCGGCGCACGCGGTCTCGCCATGTCGGCAGGTCCGTGGTGAGCGGGGCGACGACCCCGAATCGGAAGGGCTTGGTTGCGCGGGTTGCCGTGGAATCGGTCATGGTCGCGGTCCTCATCCGTTCTCCTCGGGCGCCCTGGTCGGCGTCTCATCCCTGCCACGAACGCCGCCGCCCCGATCCGACACCCTCTCCGGAAATTCTTCTGAGAATCTTCCGTGGCCGGCGCGGGGGGTGAGGGGCGCCTCAGGGG
>NZ_SMKB01000486.1:0-1242 GCF_004348575.1 Actinomadura sp. 7K534 | reverse complement strand
CCCCGCCCGCACCCCGCGCCTTCGACTCACCCGGCGACCAGCCCGCCGACCCGCCCGGCGGGCACCGCGCCGCGCCCACCGCGGCGCCCACCGCCGGGACCGCGCTGCGCGCCGCCCTCGGCCTCACCCGCACACCGCCGGGGGAGTGGCCCTCCGAATCGGCCCGCCACCTGGCCCGCGAACGCCGCCAGGTCCGCCGCGGCCTGATCACCGCGATCACCGTCCCCGCCGCGCTCATGGCCGCCCTCGGCACCGTCATGGCCGCCTACTACGCCTACGTCACCCTCAACTCCGTCCTGCCGCCCGCCGACTACGCCGCGCTGCGCGTCGGCGCCCCCCAGGCAAGCGTCCAGCGGACCCTGCCGCCGCGCGAGACGACGGGCGCCGGAACCGTCCGCCGCCTCGTCCCCGAACCCGCCCGCGCCGACTGCCGCTACTACCGCCCCGAGGCCGACCTGCTCGGCGTGTCCCGCATCTACCGGCTCTGCTTCACCGGCGGCCGCCTCACCGCCAAGAACGCCTACGACACCACCCTGCTCAGCGCCGAACACGACCGACAGAGGAACCCGCCATGATCCGGGCACTGCTCGCCGACGACGAGGCCATGATCCGCGCGGGCGTCCGCGCGATCCTCGCCGCCGACCCCGGCATCGAGGTCGTCGCCGAGGCCGCCGACGGCCGCGAGGCCGTCGAGCAGACCCTCCGGCACCGCCCCGACGTCGCCCTCCTCGACATCCGCATGCCCCGCCTGGACGGCCTCGGCGCCGCCGCCGAACTGCGCCGCGCCGCCCCCGGCACCGGCGTCATCATGCTCACCACCTTCGGCGAGGACGAGTACATCGCCCGCGCCCTGTCCGGCGGCGCCAGCGGCTTCCTCCTCAAGTCCGGCGACCCCCTCGAACTCATCGCCGGCGTCCGCGCCGTCGCCGGCGGCGCCGCCTACCTGTCCCCGCGGGTCGCCCACCGCGTCATCACCGAACTCGGCGGCGGCCGCCTCGCGGTCGGCGCCCGCGCCCGGAACCGCATCGCCGCCCTCACCCCCCGCGAACGCGAGGTCCTGGCCCTGCTCGGCGCCGGACTGTCCAACGCCGAGATCGCCGCCCGCCTCCACGTCGTCGAAGGGACCGTGAAGGCCTACGTCAGCGCGATCCTCACCCGCCTCGACGCCCGCAACCGCGTCCAGGCCGCCGTCGTCGCCTACGAGGCCGGCCTCGTCGCCCCCACCGGCGACACCCCCTGAAC
>NZ_SMKB01000485.1:0-1257 GCF_004348575.1 Actinomadura sp. 7K534 | reverse complement strand
GCCCCCAGCGACGCCACCCGCTCCCCCCAATAGGGCTGATCACCGAAGAACGGACACACCACGGTCGGCGCACCCGCCCGCAGGCCCGCCGCGGTCGTTCCCGCACCCCCGTGATGCACCACCGCGGCCATCCGCGGAAACAGCCACGAATGCGGGACGTCCTGAACGGCGAGAACGTGCTCGTCCGAAGTGTCCGGATCCCCTTGCACGATGCCGCGCACACCGGCGGCCCGCAACGCCGTCCGCACCACCATTTCGGTCATATCGGCATCTTTCGGAACCATGCTTCCGAAACCGACGTACACCGGCGCCGGACCCGCCGCCAGAAAATCCGCAAGCTCCCTTGGAGGCTCCCAATCAGGCTCGTCGAGGAACCAGTAGCCGGTGAGGTGCACGTTGGACGACCAGTCCCGCGGCCGCGGCACCACGGCCGGGCTGAAGCACGCCAGCACCGGACCGCCGTCCGCCCGCCTGCCGCGCACCGGCAGCCGTCGCAACCCCAGCGTCTCCTCCCGCCACGGGTTGATGAACGGCCGCGACAACTGCCACGCGATCTGGTCGACCGCCAGGAAACTCGCCCGGTTCGCCCACGGCCCGAACATCCGCGCCCGCGGAACGAACGGATGCGGAAAAGCGCCGGTCGGCTGACTCGGCTGAAAATGGATCAGCGCCCACGGAACACCGAGATGCTCGCCGATATGCCGGGGAAGAAAGCCGAGCGTCGGCCCCAGAATGAGATCGGCACCCTTGCAGGCGTCCAAACATTCCGCCAGCAGCCGCTCGGCCATCGGCCCCAATATCCGCCTGAACCCACCGAGGAACTTCACCGGATTGCGTCCGCCCGCCAGCAACTCCTGACCGGCATCCGATTCGAGGATCTCCGTAGGGTCGGCCGTCAACGGCGCGAGTTCCAGCCCCGCGGCGACGACCATCGGCGAGTACCGCGCACTCGCCACGAGGCGCACCTCGTCCCCCCGCCGCCGGAGCACCTGCCCGAGCGCCACACACGGCTGGATGTCCCCCCGCGACCCAGCCGCGAAGATCACGATTCTGCGCACGCCGTCCTCCTACCAGGCATCGCCGCGCGGCTTGGGCTGCGGCCCGTCCACCGGCTTCTCCTCGGGAACATAGGGCTCGTACCACCCCTCCGGAGGCGCGGGCCGCTCCCCGCCCTCCTCGGGATCCCACTCCACACTCTTCGAAGGCGTCTCTCCCCCCGCATCCTGCGCGCGCCCCCCCGAGGAAGACACCCTGAAC
>NZ_SMKB01000484.1:0-1259 GCF_004348575.1 Actinomadura sp. 7K534 | reverse complement strand
GTTCTCGCTCGGCATGCGCCAGCGGCTCGGGATCGCGGCGGCGCTGCTCGGCGACCCGCCGGCGCTGATGTTCGACGAGCCCGTCAACGGGCTGGACCCCGAGGGCATCACCTGGATCCGGGGGCTGCTGCGGTCGCTGGCCGCCGAGGGCCGGGCCGTGCTGGTGTCCAGCCACCTGATGAGCGAGCTGGAGGGCGGCGCCGACCGCCTGGTGGTGATCGGGCGGGGCCGGCTGATCGCCGACACCAGCGTCGCCGACCTGCTGGAGGCCGCGTCCGGCGGGCGGGTCGAGCTGCGCACCGCCGAGCGGCGGGAGGCCATGACCGTCCTGGCGCGGGCGGGCGCCACCGTGACCGCGGCGGGTCCCGGCGCCGTCACGGTCGCGGGCCTGCCCGCGGAGCGGATCATCGCGCTGCTCACCGGGGAGGGCGTCGCGTTCAGCGGCGTCTCCGAGCACCGGGCGTCGCTGGAGGAGGCCTACATGGAGCTGACCAGGGACGCGGTCGAGTTCCAGGCCGTGACCGGGCGGGAGGCGTCGTGACCGCCGCGACGTCGTACCGCAGCACCGTCCAGGCCGAGGCCCGCGACGGGTTCGGGCGGCTCCTGCTGGCCGAGTGGACCAAGTTCCGCACCGTCCCCCGGTGGATGCTGGCGGTGGGGGCGTCGGTGGCGCTGACGGTGCTGGTCGCGCTGCTGACGGCCGCGGGCAGCGCCTCGTCCGGCACCGGGGAGGGCACGGCGGACCCCGCCCGGTCCGGCATCTTCGACATGGGGCACTTCACGTACCAGCCGCTGGACGGGGACGGCACCGTCATCGCCCGCGTCACCGCCCAGGAGGGCGGCCCCCGGGCGAAGGCCGGGCTGATGATCCGCGGCAGCGCCGAGCGCGGCACCCCGTACGCGGCGCTGGCGGTGACGCCCGGGGACGGCGTCCGGCTGCAGACCGGCTACCGGGACGGCGGCGCCGGAGGCGGGCCGGGCACCCTGCCGCGCTGGCTCCGGCTGACCCGCTCGGGCACGACGGTGACGGGGTACGAGTCGCCGGACGGGCGCGCCTGGAGCCGGGTCGGGTCGGTGCGGCTGGAGGGGCTGCCGCGGTCCGCCCTCGCGGGCATGTTCGTCGCCGCCCCGGACGACGTCGTGGTCGAGCGCCGGTTCGGCAGCGAGAGCATCTCCGGCGAGCCCGCCGCCGCCACCGCGGCGTTCGACCGGGTGTCGGTGGTCCCGGCGCGGCCGGGCGCGGCGTGGCAGGACCGGGG
>NZ_SMKB01000483.1:0-1271 GCF_004348575.1 Actinomadura sp. 7K534 | reverse complement strand
GACGTGGTCGAGGGCGTGGGCGAAGAGGGGGAGGTGGTGGTAGAGCTGGGCGCCCATGCCGGGGCGTTGGGATCCTTGTCCGGAGTACAGGAAGGCGAGCTTCCCGCCGTCTGAGCGGGTGTGGCCGGTGGTCACGGCCGGGTGGGGTTCCCCGTCGGCGAGTGCTTGCAGTCCTTGGCGCAGGGTCGCGGGGTTGCCGGTGATGACGGCGCGGTGGTCGAGGGTGGAGCGGGTGGTGGCCAGTGCCCACGCGATCTGTCCGGCATCTAGGTCGGGGTGGGTGTCCAGGTGGTGGAGCAGGCGTTGGGCTTGGGCGGCCAGCGCGGCCGGGGTTTTCGCCGATAGCAGCCACGGAACCACCGGAGGCTCAGGCCGCACTTCGGGTTCAGAGGTGTCCGTCGCCGCCACATTCAGCTCGGTGCCGGGCTGGAGTGTCACGGGTGTGGGTGTTGTTTCGGGCTTGGGGCTGGTGGGGGGTTGTTCGAGGATGAGGTGGGCGTTGGTTCCGCTGATGCCGAAGGAGGAGACCGCGGCGCGGCGGGGCCGTCCTGTGTCGGGCCAGGGGATCTGCTCGGTGAGCAGCTCGACCGTGCCGGCGGACCAGTCGACGTGCGGAGTCGGTTCATCGACGTGCAGTGTCCGCGGCAGAACCCCGTGCTTGAGGGCCTGGACCATCTTGATCACACCGGCGATACCGGCGGCGGCCTGGGTGTGGCCGATGTTGGATTTGATGGAGCCGAGTCGCAGGGGCCGGTCGGCGGGGCGTTGCTGTCCGTAGGTGGCGATGAGCGCCTGAGCCTCGATCGGGTCGCCCAGAGCTGTGCCGGTGCCGTGGGCCTCCACTGCCTCGATGTCCTCGGGCGCGAGGCGGGCGCTGGCCAGCGCGTCCTGGATCACACGCTGCTGGGACGGCCCGTTCGGCGCCGTCAGGCCGTTGCTCGCCCCGTCCTGGTTGACCGCCGAACCACGGATCACCGCCAGCACCGGATGCCCGTTGCGGAGTGCGTCCGACAGTCGTTCCACCAGCACGAGCCCGACGCCCTCGGAACACCCCGTGCCGTCGGCCGTGGCCGCGAAAGCCTTGCATCGCCCGTCACGTGCCAGGCCCCGCTGTCGCGAGAACTCGAGGAAGAGGGTCGGCGTCGACATGATGGCGACGCCGCCGGCGAGGGCGAGGTCGGTTTCGTGGTTGTGGAGGGATTGGCAGGCGAGGTGGAGTGCGACGAGGGAGGAGGAGCAGGCGGTGTCGATGGTGAGGGCGGGTCCTTGGA
>NZ_SMKB01000482.1:0-1290 GCF_004348575.1 Actinomadura sp. 7K534 | reverse complement strand
CCCTCACACCGCGGCCCCCCGGCTCACGCCGGGAGGGTCGCGACGGCCTTGAAGAACGTGTAGCAGAACGTCCCGTCCTCGCCCGCCGCGCGGCGCAGGCCCGCCACGCCGCGGTCCCAGTCCGCGGGCGTGGACAGCCCCGCCGCGACGGCCTCGGCACCGACCGACTCGACCATCGCGGTGAAGGTGTCCAGAGTGAACCCCTGCACCAGCCCCGGACGCGACCCGTCGGCGTACACCGTCCTGGGGGACACCTCCACCTCCCCGAACCCGGCGCCGGACAGCAGCGGATGCAGCCGCCGCCCGATCAGCGCGTCCCCGCCGGCCCGGCCCTGCAGCGCCACCAGGTGCCCGATCGCCGCGCGGGCATGGGCGCTGTCGGGATGCAGGAACGCCGAGCCGTGGTCGCCCTCGATCACCGTGAGCGTCCCGCCCGGCCGCAGCACCCGCCGCAGCGCCGCCAGCGCGGCACCCGGATCGGGGAGGTGCTCCAGGACGAAGCACACGAACAGGTGGTCGAACTCGCCGTCCTCGAACGGCAGCTCGTGCAGGTCCGCCCGCACCCACGCCACCTCGGCGCCGGGACGGGACGCGGCGACGCGGGCGCGGGCCTGCGCCAGCGACGCGCCGGAGACGTCGACCGCGGTCAGGCGCATGCCGGGGGAGCGCCCGACCAGGTGCACCGTCTGCGCGCCGACGCCGCAGCCGACCTCCAGCACGCGGCTCCCGGCCGGGTAGGAGGTGCCCTCGTGCAGCAGGCCGGCGAGCGTGTCGGCCTGGTCGCCGAGCCGCCGCGCCTCCCGCCCCGAGTACCCGTGCACGTAGTCCCTCGGTTGTGCGCCGCCCGGCTCCGCGCCGCCCGATTCCGCCGTCATCGTGGTGTCCATGGCACCACCGTGCCGCGGGCAATGGTCCCCGGAGAAGGTCCAATCACCGGCAGGAAAACCGGACCACCCCCGGGTGGGCGGCCGACGTCACGCCGCCAGCAGCTCCGCCTCCCACAGGTCCCGGTACGCACCCGGCACCGCGAGCAGCTCATCGTGCCGGCCGCGCTGCACCACCCGGCCCCGGTCCAGCACCACCACCTCGTCCGCCGCGTCCAGCGCCGCCAGCCGGTGCGTGACCAGCAGCACCGTCGCCCCGCCCGGCGACTCCAGCAGATCCCGCGTCACCGCGTCGGCCGCCACCGGGTCCAGCGCCTCGGCCGGCTCGTCCAGCACCAGCACCGGCGGCTCGGCCAGCAGCGCCCGCGCCAGCAGCAGCCGCTGCCGCTGCCCGCCCGACAGGCCC
>NZ_SMKB01000481.1:0-1339 GCF_004348575.1 Actinomadura sp. 7K534 | reverse complement strand
ACCCACCCCCAGCTTCAGCAGCGCCCCCGACGCCGCCTCCGCCATGCTCGCCCGCTGCCACACCCGCGCCGCCAGGCCCAGCACCGCCGCCTCATCCGGCGTCAGGTGGACGTCGGGCAGCTCGTAGTCCTGCGGCGGGATCCGGTACCCGATCTCCTCGCCGCCGCCGCCCAGCTGGTCGCTGCCCACCTCCAGCGGCACGCCCAGCTCGCGCAGCTCCTCCTTGTCCCGCTCGAACATCCGCTTGAACGCCTCGTCGGACTCCGGATAGCCGGGCACCGCGCGGCGGATCTGCTCGGCCGTCAGATAGCGCCGGGTGGCGAGCAGGCAGACCACCAGATTGAGCAGGCGCTCGGTCTTGCGCCGCGACACTTCGCCACCACCCTCTCGCTTCCACCGCCCCGGACACGCGTCCGCCGGGCCCTCGCCGTCTCCGCGGCGGGCCGCCCGCCGGTCGACCGCCGGTCATTCGCCGGTCGACGGCCGCGCCCCGCCGTTGAGGACGCTACCGTTTCCCGGTGTGATCCGATGGCGCAAAGGCACAGTTGAGGACATCCGCCGCGAATGGCCCGGGGCGGTCGAGCTGACCGTCTCGATCGGGGACGACGGCACGCACCGCGCACTGGCCTACCCCGAACTCGTCGGACGCCCCGAACCGGGCGATACCGTCCTGCTCAACACTACGGCCTTGGCGATGGGCCTCGGCACCGGCGGCTACGCCATGGTCGTCGCCGTCCCCGACCGGCTCCCGCCCGACCCGAGCGGCCCCGGCCACCTCGTCAAGGCCCGCTACACGCCCCTGCAGGCCACCGTCCTCGGCGCAGACGAGCAGGACTCCCCCCACCACGGCGTCCTCCGCGACGCCGACTCCCTCGACGGCATGCCCGTCGTCGTCGCCGACCTGCACTCCGCGCTCCCGCCGATCCTCGCCGCCCTCCGCGCCGAGCGGCCCGCCGCGCGGATCGTCTACGTCATGCCGGACGGCGGGGCGCTGCCCGCCTGGTTCTCCATGTCCATCGCCCGCCTCAAGGACGCCGGCGCCCTCGCCGCCACCGTCACCGCCGGGCAGGCGTTCGGCGGCGACCTCGAGGCCGTCACCGTCCACACCGGCCTCCTCGCCGCGCGGCTCATCCTGCGCGCCGACGCCGCCGTCCTCGCCCAGGGCCCCGGCAACCTCGGCACCGGCACCCGGTGGGGCTTCTCCGGCGTCGCGGCGGGCGAGGCCGTCAACGCCGCCTCCGTCCTCGGCGGCCGCCCCGTCGGATCGCTGCGCGTCAGCGAGGGCGACCGGCGCGAGCGCCACATCGGCGTCTCCCACCACTCCCTCACCGCCTACGGG
>NZ_SMKB01000480.1:0-1415 GCF_004348575.1 Actinomadura sp. 7K534 | reverse complement strand
TTGCTCATGCGGACGGGGATGGGGATGGAGCGGGAGCCTTCGCGGGTGAGGCGGCCGTAGAGGGTTTCGGTGGTGCCGTCGCGGCGGATGCGGTGCAGTTCGCGCAGGTCGATGCCGTGGGCGGCGGCGTAGGGGGCGGCGTGGTCGCGGATGTAGCGCAGGGTGGCGGGGTGTTCGGAGTCGTCGCCGACGTTGGCGAACAGGAACGTGGGGAAGTCGATTCGGCCTTGGGCGGCCAGGACGAGGGCGGCGGTGGATTGCCAGCCGCCGCCGTAGCTGAAGGCGCGGATCGGCCCGCAGGACGGCTTCTTCTTCGCCTTCTTCGCTGGGAGCTTGCCTGGCGGGTGCGAGTTTCTGCTGGGACGGGTCCGGCCCGGTCGGTGGTGGCTGTTGGGGTGGTGGTCTGGGTGCAAGGGCGTGCCTCCGGTTAGGCGTCGGTGGTGTGCGATGTGGCGGGCCGGGTGGCGCCGATGTATTGGCGTTCACGGTGCGGGTCGCCGGTGAATTGGGCGATGCGGACGACGTCGCCGGTGTGGGGGGCGTGGATCATGCGGCCGTGGCCGTAGTAGATGCCGACGTGGTGGATGGTGGCGGGGTTGTCGGTGTTGCTGGCGAAGAACAGCAGGTCGCCGGGCTGCAGCGCTCTCCTCGGGATGTGGGTTCCGGCGTTGTATTGGTCGGCGGCGACGCGGGGGATGCGGGCGCCGGCTTGGGCCCAGGCGTGTTGGGTGAGGCCTGAGCAGTCGAAGCCTTTGATGGCGGCGCCGTGGGCGATGCCGTAGGTGGGGCCTGAGGGTCCGCCGCCGCCCCAGGAGTAGGGGGTGCCGAGCCAGCGCAGGGCGGCTTTGACGGCGGTGGCGCCGCGGCCTGTGGCGGTGGGGGCGGCGTAGCGGGCGGCTTGGGCGAGGACTTTGCGGACGTACCAGTCGGCGTGGTTGTAGTGCCAGATCGCCCGGCGCAGGTGTTTTCCGCCTTTGCCGGCGCCGTTGGCGCATAGGTAGTTGGCGGCGCCGTGGATGGCGTCGGCGGGGTTGTAGCGGTCTTTGTGTCCGTCGTGGTCGCCGTCGGCGCCGTGGGCGGCCCAGGTGGGGGCGAGGAATTGCATGGGGCCGCCGGCTCCGGCGTGGTTTTCGCCGGATTGGACGCCGGGCATGGTGGAGCGGCCGTGGTCGGATTCGATCTTGCCGATCGCGGCCAGGACGTTCCAGGGCAGGCCGGGGCAGGTCTGGGCGGCGTCGAGGTACCAGCGCAGGTACGCGGGCGGGATGTCGCGTTTGGCCTCGGCGGTGGGTGCCCCGGCGAGCTCTGAGCCGGTGCCTGCGGCCGAGTTCTGCCCGGTGAGGAGGATGACGAGCGCCAGCGGCAGCAGGACGGCGGCGGCGCAGGCGGTGGCGGCGGCCTTCACCGGGTGGGCC
>NZ_SMKB01000479.1:0-1457 GCF_004348575.1 Actinomadura sp. 7K534 | reverse complement strand
GGCCAGCACCAGATACCCGGCGGAGAACACCGCCAGCAACACCACCGCAACAGACTCCATCACCAGGCTCCCGTCACAACGTCCCGCTCAGCACCGGCGCCGGCTCCGCCGGGGGAGAGGCCCCAAGACCCGCACCCTCCGGACCCCGCCGCGCGAACCGCACCAGCAGCCACGCGTTCACCGCGAACAACACCCCGAACAGCACCGTGAACGCCGCGAACGACGCCACCACCGTCCCCGACCCCACGTCCGACAACGCGTCCCGCGTCTTCAGCAGCCCGTACACCACCCACGGCTGCCGCCCCACCTCGCGGAACACCCACCCCGACACCATCGCCACATACGGCAACGGCACCGACACGATCATCAGCACGTGGAACACCCGCCCCCGCACCAGCCAACCGCCGAACGGCAGCTTCACCAGCGCCACCGCAGCCACCAGCATCATCAGCGACCACATCGTCATCATCAGCGCCTCACCGACCCCCGCCAGCCCCGGCGCCATGTACTCGTCCGGCCCGAACCGCGCCGTGAACCGCGCGACCTCCGCCGCCGCCGACTCACCGCCCAGCTTCGTCGGCTGCACATACGCGAACTGCACCCCGCCGAAGATCACCACCGGCATCACCGACAGCACCACCGTCAGCAACCCCACCCGCATCGACCGCCGGAAGAACTCCACCTCCGCCGTCCGCCGCAGCAGGTGGTAGCCGCTCACCCCGGCCATGAAGAACCCCGCCGTCAAGAACCCGCCGAACAGCACATGGAAGAACGCCAGAACCGCCGTCGGATTCGTCAGCAACGCCCCCGCATCGGTCAGCCGCGCCGCGCCGTCCACCATTTCGAAACCCACCGGACGCTGCAGCCACCCATTGGCGACCAGAATGAAATACGCCGACAAGTACGCCGTCAGCGTCACCACCCAGATCAGCCCCAGATGCACCCACCGGTTCAGCCGATCCCACCCGAAAATCCACAACCCCAGGAACGTCGACTCCACGAAGAACGCCACGATCGTCTCCATCGCCAGCGGCACTCCGAAGACCCCGCCCGTCATCCGCGACATCCCCGCCCAGTTCAACCCGAACTGGAATTCCATCACCAGCCCGGTGACGATTCCCACCGCGTAATTAATGACGTACAACTGCCCCCAGAAACGCACCATCCGCGCATGCACCGCACTGCCCGACACCGTCGCCCGCGTCTGCATCAACGCCACCAGCGTCGCCAGACCAAGGGTCAGCGCCACGAACATGAAATGCGTACCGGCCGTCAACGCGAACTGGACCCGCGCCAGCAACAACGCGTCCGCACCCATAAGCACACGCCCCCAAGGACCGCTCCGAAAACGACCCCCCAATCCTCGGCGCGCGCCCCTCACCGGCGAATCAGGCGCAGGCGGTCAACCGCACTGCACCTTTCGCGCAGCCACCACCCCGCCGCTACAACCCGGGATG
>NZ_SMKB01000047.1:0-39162 GCF_004348575.1 Actinomadura sp. 7K534 | reverse complement strand
GGCCTGGGCCGGCTTGGGCGCGGGCGGGATCGGCTTCGGACCGGCCGCGGGCTGCGTGCCGGAGGAGGGCCCCTGCGCGGGCTGCGCGGGCGCGGCCTGCGGGGCCGCGGGCTGGGCCGGTGCGGGCGGTGCCTGCGGCGGCTGGGCCTGCGCGGGCTGCTGCTTGCGGGGCGCGCTCTGCCGGACGGCGTCCTCGACCATCTTCTCCAGCGGGCCCGCCTCGTTCTCGGCGGTCAGCAGCCGGTGCAGCGTCTCGCTGATCTCGGTGAGCCGCTGCAGGGCCTGGGTGTGGTTCTTGGTGAGCGACGTCAGGCGCTGCGTCGCGCCCTCGTTGATCACGCTCGCCCGGCGCTCGGACGCGGTGAGGGTGCGCTCGGCCTCCAGCCGCGCGCTGCTCACCGTCTGCTCGGCCTCCTGCTTGGCGCCCGACAGGATGCTCTCGGACTCCTTCTTGGCGGAGGCCAGCACGGACTCGGCCTTGTCCTGCGCCTGCGTGAGGTTCTTCTCGGCGTGCGCGCGGGCGTCGTCGATGATGCGCTTGGACTCCTGCTCGGCGTCCTTGCGGATCTCCGAGCCCTTGGCCTCCGCCTGGGCCACCTTGTCCTGGGCCTCGTCCTCGGCGAGGTTGATGATCTGGCGGAGCCGGTCGCTCAGGTCGTCGCCGGTGGGCTTGCGCGCCTCCCGCAGCTCGGCCATCTCGCGCCGGATGCGCTCGACGTCGTCCTGGGCCCGGGCGAGCCGCGCCTCCAGCTCGCGGTGCTTCTGCTGGGCGCGGGCGATGTAGTCGTCGACCTGGCGGCGGTTGTAGCCGCGCATGACGATCTCGAAGGACTCATCTTGGAGGAGATTCGGCAGGATTTCGGCTTCGTTGCTCATGGTGCCTTGGGGGGTCGTTGGCGGGGCCATCACCCCGTCAGGGTCGGTCGCGATAACATCCTCACCCGCCTGTCGGCGGGTCCGCATGTGGAAACGTACGAACGACTCTCGTCCGGTCCACCCCATTCGCGCAACCGGAACGCGCTTCTCGCTGCCGTTTCTTCACCTGGGTAGGCCCGACAAACTATCCAATCCGCCCAAACTTCGCGCGCCGGGGGTGCCGTCCGGTACCGGACGGCACGCCGCCTAGCATCGGCCGCATGAGCTACGTGGGATCGTTGGGTGAGGAGCGGCCGGAGATCGACCCCGAGGCGTGGGTCGCGCCCGGCGCGGTCGTCGTCGGCAGGGTGACGCTGGGCCGCGCGTCGAGCGTCTGGTACGGCTCGGTGCTGCGCGGCGACGACGCGGAGATCATCGTCGGCGAAGAGTGCAACATCCAGGACCTCGGCTGCATGCACGCCGACCCGGGGATGCCCGCCGTCCTGGAGGACCGGGTCAGCCTCGGCCACAAGGCGATGGTGCACGGCGCCCACGTCGAGACCGGCTCGCTGATCGGGATCGGCGCGATCGTCCTGAACGGCGCCCGGATCGGCTCCGGGACGCTGATCGCGGCGGGCGCGCTCGTGCCGCCCGGCAAGAAGATCCCGTCCGGCGTGCTCGTCGCCGGGACGCCGGGCCGGATCGTCCGGGAGCTGACCGACGACGACCGGCTCGTCCTGCAGCACACCCCGGAGGTGTACGTCGCGAAGGCCCGGCGGCACCGCACCGCCGAGTGGCAGTGACCGCCGAACGCGGGTGACCGCCGGATCCGGTCGGCCGTCCGGTTCGGATTGCTGCCGCGCCGACCTGCGGTCATGCGGCGAATGAGCCGGTGCGGGGCGCCCCGGCGGGCTTCGGCTGACTACGATGACGATCGTGGTGTGGGGACCGGGCTATGGCAGTGCTCCGCCGCCCAGCCCCCAGATGGGGCAGGATCCGTTCGCGGAGGCAGAGCGGGACACGAGGGCGATGGTGGCCGCCGCGTGGTGGCCGTCGGCGCCTCCTCAGCAACGCCATCACGCGATCGGCGGCCGCATGCTCGCCCTGCCCGACGGCACCTGGTGGCTGTTCGGCGCGTGGGCCCGCTGGTACCGGCTGCACCCGTCCGACGGGCAGTGGTACCTGTGCCCGCCGCCGCGCACGCCCGCCGTCCGGATGGCGGCCCGGCCCGCGCAGCAGGCCCCCGGCCAGGTGCCCAACCTGCCGCCGCACGTCGTCCCGGCCGGGCCCGACTTCTCCTACGACCCGCCGGGCGGCCTGACGTTCGTCGGGCACGGCTTCGCGACCGAGGTGTCCTCGCGGGTCCGCTCGACCGTCGAGTCGGCGGCGGCGCTGCCCGCGCCCGAGTACCCGCACTGGTGGCCGGAGTTCGGCAGTGGCACCCCCTCCACCGTGGTCGCCGCCTGGGGCGTGATGCTGTGGTGCGCGTCCGCGCCGGTGTTCGACTCGCGGCTCGACCCGCAGATGCTCGACCTCTGGAAGCCGTACCGGGCCAAGCCCCTCCCGGAGGTGGACGGCCCCCGCTGGCTCACCCCGCCCGCGCTGGAGACGCTGGTCGGCCTCTACGCGGAGCGCCTTCGGGCGAGCCGGGTGGACGCGGCGGTCGTCGTCCTGCGGACGATGTGGGCCGTCGCCAGCGCGCTGCGCGACGACGTCCGGTACCAGGCCCGCGCGGACGCGCTGCTCGCGATCCTCGGCACCACGCTCGCCAATCCGACCGTCGACTACGGCGCGCTGCCCTACGGTGACCAGGCGATCGTCCAGCAGTGGCTGACCCGCTGCCCGCCGAACCTGGTTCCCGCGCTGCGGAACGAGAGCTCGCCGGGGGACAACTTCCGGCACGCCTTCTACACGCTCAGTGAGCTGGTCGCCGACCTCTCCGGCGATCCCGTCGACCCCGCCTACATCGAGCCCCGCCTCGTCGCCGCCGCGCTGCTCGCCGCCGACCTGGACGTCGTCCGCAAGGACATGGTGGGCAACATCGTCCCCTGGCTGGACCCTGAGATCCGCTACACGGTGCAGGCGGTGTCGGAGCAGAAGGGCCATCCGCTCCGCCGGCTGTGGCCGCAGGACATGCGCCTCCCCGAACCGCTGCGCTCGGCGGCCGGCTCCGGCTCGGGCGCGGAGTCGCTGCTGGCGGCGATGTACGAGGTCGACCTGGCCTGGTGCCGGCTCGGCGGGATGCCCGCCCGGCCCCGCGGCTTCCCCGTCCCGACCGCGACCATCGCGGGGATCATCGGCCGCGGCCGGGCCCGTGCGACGGCCGTCACGCCGACCGTGACGCCGCCGCCCAACCCGGCGCCCTCGCCCATGGTCGGCATGCAGAGCCAGCCCGGGGTCGCGCCCGGCGCGTCCCCGCAGCCGCACGGGGCGCCGTCCGAGCCCGACCGCCCGTTCGTCCAGCCGCCCGCGCAGCCCGGCCGGGAGGACGCGCCCGGTGCCGCCGCGCCGCCGTACGAGCCGCCGTCGCCGCCGGGACCGGGGCAGGGGCAGGAGGCCGCGTTCGCCGCGTCCGCGCCGCCTCCGCCCGCCGGGGAGGGCGGCGACGACCAGAACGCCGCGCCGCCTTACACAGAACTGGGTTTCCAGCGTCCGGCCCCCATGCAGAGCCCCGCACCGATGCAGAGCCCTGCCCAGATGCAGAGCCCTGCCCCGCCGCCGGTTCCGGCGCGGGAGCAGCAGCCCGCCTCGTCCCCGCAGCCCGCCGGATACTCCCCTCCGGAGGAGCAGGACCAGGACGAGAACCTCATGCCGCCCTACACGCAACTCGGTTACCAGCCGGCCGGTGCCGCTCCTCCGCAGCAGGCGCCTCCTCCCCGGCAGGCCCCGCCGAGCCCGGTCCCGCCGGTTCCGCAGCCGGAGCCGGAACCGCAGCCGCCGCCCGCCCGGCACCAGGTCCAGCCCGCGGCGCCCACGGCGTTCGACCCGTACTCCACGCGTGTCGAGGACGATGTGCCGCAAGGCCCGCCCGCCTCGCCCGTGCGGCAGCCGCCGCCCGCTCAGGGGCCGCCCGGCACGCGCATCCTGGGCCCCGGCGACCTGGAGGACGACCTCCCGCCGGAGGACACGCCCGTGGATCACCCGGCCCCGCCCGGAGCGCCGCCGCCGGGCACGAAGATCATGTCCAAGACGATGGTCGGCGACTTCGACTTCCTGGACGACACGCCCTCGCCCGAGCAGCCCGTCCACGAGATCCCGCCCCCGAGCGACCGCAGCACGCGCCGCGTTCTGGAGCGGTTCGGGTTCGGGTTCGTCTACGGCGATCACGACGCGGCCCCGCTCCTGGGCGACCTCCGGGCGCAGGCCCAGGAGTGGAACGCGCCCGCGGGCTCGGCCATCGAGGAGACCCGGGTGGACGGCGCGCCCAGCTCCATCGGGTCCGGGCTGCCGGGCGCGCTCCTGGTCGGCGGCCCGCACTCGGGGCAGCGCCGGCTGGCCAGGATGATCGCGCTGACGCTGGCGAACGCGGGCCTCGGCGACGGATCGATCCGCGCGCACGACGCCGAGGACGTCCGGGACGCCCCCGCCGAGCGCATCGGGCAGCTCCTGTCCCAGCCGGGCCCGGTGATCCTGTTCGAGCGGCTGGACGCGGCGATCAACGACGCGCCCGACCCGGCGGCGGTCGTCGGCGCGGTCCGCCGGGCCCGCCGCGACCCGGTGAACACGACCCCGGTGATCGCGACCTGCGAGCCGCACGCCTACCGGCGCCTCCTGCAGGAGCACCCGAAGCTCGTGCAGGCGTTCCGCGTCCACCGGCTGCCCGACTTCAGCGACCTCGACAACCGGATGACGCTGCTGCACCTGCTGGCCGACGAGCGGCGCGTCACCATCGGCGCCGCGGCGCTGGAGGTCGTCCGGGAGGACCTGAACCGGCTCCGCGGGCCGGGCGACCTGGTCAACGCGCGCCTGGTCGAGACGTACCTGGACCAGGCGGCGCAGCGGAACATGGAGCGCGCGGGCGCGTCCCACGACCGGCTCGTGCTGACCCCCGACGACCTCGCGGGCGTCGCCGAGGGCATCGAGCCGGCGCTGCGCCCGCCCGGCGACATCGGCGGCTACCTGCGGCAGCTCGACCAGCTCACCGGGCTGGAGGACGTCAAGGCCGCCGTGCACGAGCTGGCCGAGGAGGCGAGGCTCGCGGCGGACCGGGCCAGGTACGGGGTCGCCGGCGGCGAGACGCGGCACCTGATCTTCGTGGGGCCGTCCGGCACCGGCAAGACGACCGTGGCGGGCCTCGTCGGCGGCGTCTACGCGGCGCTCGGACTGCTCGGCTCCGGCCACGTGGTCGCCTGCCGGCCCGTCCACCTGGCCGGACGGGACCGGATCGACACCGAGCGCCGGGTGGGGAGCATGGTCGAGCAGGCGCTCGGCGGCGTGCTGCTGATCCAGGAGGCGTACCGGCTCGACCGCAGCCCGGCCGTGGTGGACGAGCTGCTCCGCCGCATGAACCCGGGCGGCGGCCAGGGGCAGGGGATGGGCCGCTTCCTGGTGGTCTGCTCCAGCCCGGCGGCGGAGATGGAGGGCTACCTCGCCGGCAATCCCGCCTTCCGCGCCGAGTTCGGCCGGATCCTGGAGTTCACCGGGATGGGCGACCGCGACATGGTCCGGCTCTTCCAGAGCTACGCCGAACGCGACCTCTACATGCTGGACGAGGAGCTGCGCGTCGAACTGCTCAGCCGGTTCGAGCGGCTGCGCGACGACCCGCAGTTCGCCTACGCCCGCACCGTCCGGGCCCTGTTCGAGCAGACGGTGGCGCGGCAGGCCGCCCGGCTCGCGGGCGCCGACGTCAACGCCGCGACGGTGGCCCGGCTGACGGCCCGCGACCTGCCCGAGACGCCCCTGGAGCAGATGCTCGGGGACTTCCGCCCCGGAGGCTGAACCGCCCGTCCGCCCGTTCCGCCCGCGGGGCGGAGGTATCAGACGGACACCGCCCGGGAAGGCTAGGAGGACGGCCGGCGCCGGCCCGGGGCGTTCCCCCGGAGGACCCGTGACCGGCCATCCGGAGGGCTGTGGGGGTCCCCGGATTGACAGGGTCGGGGTGGCCCTCGAATGGCCCGCATGGGTCATGTGCCCAACAGGGCCGGACGCGTAGCCTCGACTTGGGTGTGGGGAACGAACGGAGGTGGACGCGGTGCGCCAGAACCTTGATTTGCGCGTCCACGACCGTGTTGCGCTGGACGAGATCGAACTCTATGCCGAGATGCTCAGCGCGGTGGCGGCGGCGGAACGGCCGCTCACCGTCGCGGAGATCGACATGGTGCTCGGGGTACGGTCCGACGAAGCCGGTCGTCGCGAGCTGACGCCACAGGACTAGGCGGCCCGGGGAGCAATCCCCCGGCCACCGAGCCGTTACGCGCAGTGCACCGGGGACGCCGATACGGCGTCCCCGGTTCGCGTTTTTGGCCCCACCGCGACGGGTGGCCCGGACGGAACGTTGTAATGAATCTCACGCATGAGGCATCTGGCCGGCCGGGCAGCCCCCTCCACGGGCGCCAGATGGCGCGACCCCTTGCAGATAGGGACCTGCACACTGGGTAGGTACCTGGTGATCTACGGCAATCTCGTAGGTGAGAGGATGGTGGGCACCAGCCAAAGCTGGGGCAAAGGTTCTTTTTACGGCTGGTTGCGCCTACGATCCTCTGCGGACTGTTCCGGCACTTCAGGAGAATGACGTGCGCTTGCGTCTCACGCCGCGTGAGGACAGCTTCTACGACATGTTCGCCGATTCGGCGAACAACCTGGTCACCGGCGCCAGGCTGCTCGTAGAGCTCATCAGCGACGGCGCCGACCGGCCGGCCATCGCCGAGAAGATGCGCGCCTGCGAGCATGCGGGCGACGAATGCACCCACGCGATCATGCGTCGGCTCAACGAAAGCTTCATCACCCCCTTCGACCGCGAGGACATCTACCGGCTGGCCTCGACGATCGACGACGTGATGGACGAGATGGAAGAGGCAGCCGACCTCGTCGTCCTCTACAAGATCGACGAGTTCCCCAAGGGCGTCGTCGCGATGGTGGAGGTGCTGGAGCGCGCCGCCGAGCTGACCGCCGAGGCGATGCCGCGGCTGCGCTCGATGAAGGAGCTCAACGAGTACTGGATCGAGATCAACCGGCTCGAGAACCAGGGCGACCAGGTCTACCGCAAGCTGCTCGCGCAGTTGTTCAGCGGCGACTACGACACCCTGACCGTGCTGAAGCTGAAGCAGATCATCGACCGGCTGGAGGACGCCGCCGACGCGTTCGAGCACGTCGCCAACACGGTCGAGACGATCTCGGTCAAGGAATCATGAGCGTCCGGGACGAACCACCCGGATCCCCGCGCCCCGCCGACTCCGCCGAAGGCGGGATGGTCGGGGCGGTCCTCACCAAGGAGGACCCCCCGGGGGCCGATCCGACGCTCGGCGAGCAGGTCCGCCGCGGCCCGGCCAGGTTCTGGCCGTTCCTGCTGGTGGGCATCCTGGCGGTGGTCGTCTCCGGGGCGCTCGGCCTGCGGCAGGACGCGCAGACCGCCGTCCTCATCCTGGTCGTCGTCATCGCCCTGGTCTTCGACTACACCAACGGGTTCCACGACGCCGCCAACGCCATCGCGACATCGGTGTCCACCCGGGCGCTGACACCGCGGGCCGCGCTGCTGATGGCGGCCGTGATGAACCTCATCGGCGCGCTCCTCGGCGTCGAGGTCGCCAAGACCGTCAGCGAGGTCATCACCCCGCCCACCGGACTGCACGGCCTCACGGTGGTCGCCGCCGGCGTGCTCGGCGCGATCACCTGGAACATGATCACGTGGTACTTCGGGCTGCCCTCGTCGTCCTCGCACGCCCTGATCGGCGGCGTGGTCGGGGCGGGCGTCGCGTCGGCGTCCGCGGTGAGCTGGGGCACCGTCGTGGAGAAGGTCGCCATCCCGATGGTGATCTCGCCCATCGCCGGGTTCTGCCTCGCCTACATGGTGATGGTCGCCATCCTGTGGATCTTCCGCCGCGCCAACCCCGGCCGCGTCGGCCGCCGGTTCCGCATCGCGCAGTCGCTGTCGGCCGCGTCGATGGCGCTGGGGCACGGCCTCCAGGACGCGCAGAAGACGATGGGCATCATCGTCCTCGCCCTCGTGACCACCGGCCACGCCACCGGCGAGACCGTCCCCCTGTGGGTCATCCTCGCCTGTGCGACCGCCCTGGCCCTCGGCACCTACGCCGGCGGCTGGCGGATCATGCGGACGCTGGGCCGCAGGGTCATCGAACTCGATCCCCCGAAGGGGTTCGCCGCGGAATCGACGGCCTCCCTGATCCTGTACGCGACCGCGTACATCTGGCACGCTCCAATCTCCACCACGCACACGATCACGTCCTGCATCATGGGCGTCGGCGCCACCAAGCGCCTCTCCGCCGTCCGCTGGGGCGTCGCGGGCAACATCATCACCGCCTGGGTCCTCACCATGCCGATGGCGGCGGCGGTGGCGGCGATCGTGTACTTCGTGGTGCACCTGTTCGGCGCGTGATCTGTGTTTGCCCAGGGGGGCGACCCCCTGGAACCCCCGTTGCGCACGGCGCGCCGTTTCCCGATCCGCTCCGCGTCTCGTGAAACGGCGCGCCGTGCGTCGGGTCGTGCGACCTGCGCTCGCTGCACTCGCTCCGGCCGCACGACCCGTGGGGTCGGCTGGTGTCGTCTCCAAGGGGGTGTTGCCCCTCTGGAGTCCTCTGCGTGGAACGGCCCGCCGTCTGGGGGGACGGCGGGCCGTTCTCTCTGTGCGGTTCTACTGGCCGGAGATTCTGTTCAGGGGTGGTGGGGAGAGGGTGCCCTGGGCCTGGAAGTAGGCCACGAAGGCGTCCAGGTCTATCGGGCCCAGGACCTGGTCGGTGCCCTCGGTGAAGACGGTGAAGCCGTCGCCGCCGCCCAGGAGGAAGTTGTTCGCCGCGACCTTGTAGGTGGCGGCCGGGTCGATCGGGGTTCCCCCGATGGTGATGGCGGAGACGCGGTCGCCGACCGGGTTCGCGCGGGTGATGGTGAAGTTCAGGTTGGCCGAGGGCTGGAGGATCTTCTCGCCCGCGTCCGTCCACTGCTGCTCGAGGAGCGCGTCGAGCTGCGCGCCGGTGAGCGAGACGACGCCCATCACGTTGCTGAACGGCTGTACGGCGAACGCCTCGCCGTAGGTGACGACTCCGTCGCCTTCCGCGCCGCTCGCCGCATAGGTGAGGTCGGTGCGGACGCCTCCCGGGTTCATCAGGGCGACCTGCGCGCCGAGGTCCTGCATCGAGGCGAGCTGGGCGTCGGCGATGAGGTCGCCGAGCGCGGTCTCGCCCGAGGGGGACGGCGTGCGGGTGATGTCGGCGGTGATGTTGCCGATGGGCCGGTCCGCGATGTCGGCGACGCGGTCCTTCCAGGTCTGGACGAACCGCTCGGTCTTCGGGTCCGGCGGCACGTCGCGGGTCACGACGTGGTTGTCGCCGCGCAGCGAGGACCGGACGATGTCACCGGTGCGCCGGTTCACCTCGAGGTTCACCTCGGTGATCACCCGGCCGAAGGACGAGCCGGACGAGAACAGCCGCGGCTGGCCCTTCGGGTCCCGGACCGAGCAGACGTACTGCTGGTGGGTGTGCCCGGACAGCACCACGTCGATCTCCGGGTCGGCCTCCTCGGCGATGCGCGACCCCGCGCCGGGGACGACGCCGCACGCGTCGGGCCGCTGGCCCGCGTTCACCTGGTCGCCCTCGTGGACGAGCAGGACCATCGCGCGGACGTTGCGGCGCTTCAGCTCGCGGGCGGCGCGGTTCGCGGCCTCGACCTCGTCCTGGAACTCCAGGCCCTTGATGCCCTCCGCGGTGACGATGCTCGGCGTGGTCTTGGTGACGACGCCGATGAAGCCGACGCGGACGCCGTTGACGTTGCGGATCGTCCACGGCTTCAGGAGGGGGCGCTTCCAGTGGCCCTGCTTCTTCAGCACGTTGGCGGAGAGGTAGTCGAACTTCGCGCCGCGCCACTTGCCCTCGGGGGAGCAGCCGTCCTCGGGGTGGCAACCGCCGTGCTGGATGCGCAGCAGCTCCCGGTAGCCCTCGTCGAACTCGTGGTTCCCGACCGCGGACGCGGTGACGCCGATGTCGCCGAGGAACTGCACCGAGGGCTCGTCGTGGTACGCGGCGGAGATCAGCGGCGTGGCCCCGATGAGGTCGCCCTGGGCGACGGTGAGGGTGTTGCGGTCCCGAAGCCGCTTCATGTGGGCGGCGACGTAGGCGGCGCCGCCGGCGTCCACGGTCTCGCCGTTCTCGTTGATGGCGCGCCCCGAGCTGCCGGAGGGCGGTTCGAGGTTGCCGTGGAAGTCGTTCAGGGCCAGTAGTTTCACAGACGCTGTAGGTGCGGGCCGTGCGGCGGCGGGTTGCGCGGTCAGCGCGATGACCGTCAGCCCGGCCGCGGCGCACGCCAGGATGGTGCGTCGTCGAGTCATGCAGCGGACGGTAAGCGCGTCCGGCATACGGTTCCCGGCGGCCCGGTGACGTTTCTGTGACAACTTGATCAGGCTCGCGGTTAGGGTGTTGATCGTGAGTGAGCTGCGAGCACGCGGGACGCTTGGGGACGCTGAGATCGCCGAGGCGCTGGAGCTGGCCGGGGCGGCGGCGGAGGCCGACGGCGCCGGGCCGCTGTCGGAGCACTCGCTGCTCGCGCTGCGCGGCGGCCGCACCGGGATGGCGATCTCCGACGGTGGGATCGTCGCGTACGCGCATCTCGACCCGGCGGCCGGCGGGGAGCCCGCGGCCGGGGAGCTGGTCGTCCATCCGGAGCACCGGCGCCGCGGCCACGGCCGGGCGCTGCTGCGGGCGCTGCGCGCCGAGGCGGGCGGACCCCTCCGCGTCTGGGCGCACGGCGACCTGCCCGCCGCCGCCGCACTCGCCGCCGCCGAGGGCATGACCCGCGTCCGGGTGCTCCTCCAGCTGCGCCGCCCGGCGGCCGATCCGCTGCCGGAGCCCCGGGTCGCCCCGGGGGTCACCATTCGCACGTTCGAGCCGGGCGCGGACGAGCGGGCGTGGCTCGACGTCAACTCCCGCGCCTTCGCCGACCACCCCGAACAGGGCGCGTGGACGATCGAGGACGTCCACGAGCGCGAGGGGGAGAGCTGGTTCGACCCCGCGGGCTTCTTCCTCGCCGAGCGGGACGGCCGCCTCGCCGGCTTCCACTGGACCAAGACCCACCCGGGCGGCATCGGCGAGGTCTACGTCGTCGGCGTCGACCCCGACGCGCAGGGCCTCGGGCTGGGGCGCACCCTCACGCTGGTGGGGCTGCATCATCTGCGCGACTCCGGTCTCGACCAGATCATGCTCTACGTGGACGAGTCCAACACCGCGGCCGTCCGGCTCTACGAGTCGCTGGGCTTCACCCGCTACGCCGTGGACGTCATGTACAGCACGGCGTCCTGACCGAGCGCTCGTTGCCTCGCAGTCAGGTCTCCGTTTCCGCATGACCCCGATTCGACCTGGACTTTAACGGTCTGAGCTGCGCCGTTAACCCGGCGTACACGGCAAATCGGGGCATTCTTCGCGGGTCTGGTCATCCTCGTTCATCCTCCGTTCACCTGGATCAGGGCGGCTGGTCACTTCGCCTGCTTAGCGTCAAAACCGACGGCGAACCCCGGCGCTGGCGAGCGGGCCAGAACCGGGCCGGGGGACCCGCTGACGAACTAAGAGGAGACCCTCCGGTGAAGAACCGTTCCCGACTTGCCGCTCTGGGCGGCGTGGTCGTCGCGGGGGCGCTGGCCCTCACCGCCTGCGGAAGCGACGCCAACACCACGACGAGCCCGGGGAGTGCCCCCTCCGGCACCATCGACTGCGCGAAGGGCAGCATCAACGCGGCCGGATCGAGCGCGCAGAAGAACGCCATCGAGGAGTGGACCAAGCTCTACGCGGCCGAATGCGTCGGTGCCAACCTCAACTACAACCCGAGCGGCTCGGGGGCGGGCATCCAGGCGTTCACCAGCGGCCAGGTCGCCTTCGCCGGCTCGGACTCGGCGCTCGACGAGGAGGAAGCGGGCGCGGCGCGGCAGCGCTGCCAGGGCAGCCCCGCGCTGAACCTGCCGATGGTCGTCGGTCCCGTCGCCGTGGTCTACAACGTGCCGGGCGTGGACGGGCTGAAGCTGTCGCCCGAGACGATCGCGAAGATCTTCTCCGGCAAGGTCAAGACCTGGAACGATCCCGCGATCGCCGGGGAGAACGAGGGCGCGCAGCTCCCCTCGTCGGAGATCAAGCCGGTCTACCGGTCGGACGAGTCGGGCACCACCGACAACTTCACCGAGTACCTGAACAAGACCGTCCCGGACGTCTGGACGTGGGAGTCCGCCAAGAAGTGGCCGAACTCCACCGGCCAGGGCGCCGCGAAGTCCGACGGCGTCACCAGCCAGGTGAAGAGCACCGAGGGCGCCATCTCCTACGTGGAGATGTCGTACGCGACGAACAACAAGCTGCAGACCGCGCACGTGAAGAACGGCGCCGGCGAGTTCACCGAGCTGTCGCCGGACAGCGCGTCCAAGGCCGTCGCCGGGGCGAAGGTCACCGGCACCGGCAACGACGTCGCGCTGGAGATCGACTACACGACCAAGGAGCCGGGCGCCTACCCGATCGTCCTGGTCACGTACGAGATCGCGTGTGAGAAGGGACTGCCGGCCGAGCAGGCCGAGTTCGTGAAGTCCTTCCTGGCCTACACCTCCAGCGCGGACGGCCAGAAGATCCTCACCGAGCACGGCTACGCGCCCATCCCGGAGAGCGTGCTGACGAAGGTCCAGGCGTCCGTGAAGGCCCTGTCCTGACACCGGACGACACCACCCGCAGCCCCGCCGCCGGCGGCCCCAGGAAGGGGTCCCGCGGCGGGGCCGCCCCGGGTTCCGCGGACGTGATCGAAGGAGGCACCCCCATGACCACCGAGACCGGCGTCGAGGCCCGCGCCGGAAGCCGCGCCGGAACCGCCGGCACCGCAATGAGCACCGGCCGCGCCGGCGACCGGATCTTCGCGGGCGCGGCCCGCGGCTCGGGGATCACCGTGCTGGCGATCGTCGCCGCGATCGCGGCGTTCCTCGTCTGGAAGGCGGTCCCCGCGCTCCAGGAGAACGAGGCGGGCTTCCTCACCACCGAGGAGTGGAACCCGAACGCGCAGCCGCCGCGGTTCGGCATCGCGCAGCTGGCGTTCGGGACGGCGATGTCCTCGCTGCTGGCGATGCTCATGGCGACGCCCGTCGCGATCGGCATCGCGCTGTTCATCTCGTTCTACTCGCCGCGGCGCCTGGCGTCCGGGCTCGGCTACGTCGTCGACCTGCTCGCGGCCGTCCCCAGCATCGTGTACGGGCTGTGGGGGCTGATCTTCCTGGCCCAGCACATGGACAAGGTCAGCGGGTTCCTCAACGCCGCGTTCGGCTGGTTCCCGCTGTTCGGCGGCGACAGCCCCGGCAAGAACTCGATCTTCACGGCCTCGGTGGTGCTGGCCATCATGATCCTGCCGATCATCTCGTCCATCTCGCGCGAGGTGTTCCTGCAGGTCCCGCGGCCCAACATCGAGGCCGCGCTGGCGCTCGGCGCCACCCGCTGGGAGATGATCCGGCTGTCGGTGCTGCCGTACGGCCGGTCCGGCATGATCGGCGCCTCGATGCTCGGCCTCGGCCGCGCGATGGGCGAGACGATCGCGGTCGCGATGGTGCTGACGTTCGTGCCCGGCATCAACTGGCACATCCTGGAGAACGGCGGCTCGACCTTCGCGGCGAACATCGCCAACAGCTTCGCCGAGGCCACCGAGACCGGCCGCGGCGCCCTCATCGCCTCGGGCCTCGTCCTCTTCGTCATCACCCTGCTGGTCAACATGGCGGCCCGCGCCGTCGTCGCACGGCGGAAGGAGTTCGTGTGACCACCCTCTCCACCACCGGCCCGCCCACCGGCGGGGGCGCGAGCCTGACCTCGGTCTCGCTCGGCCGGAAGGTCAAGGACCGGAGCGTCCAGGGCCTGGTCTACCTGGCGTTCGCGCTGGCGGTCGTCCCGCTGGTGGCGGTGCTGTGGACGGTCGTCGTCAACGGCCTCGAACGCCTCGACCCCACGTTCTTCCAGTTCTCGATGAACGCGGTCAGCGGCAGCGACCCGGGCGGCGGCGCCTACCACGCCATCGTCGGCACCCTGCAGCAGGTCGCGATCTGCAGCGCGATCGCCGTCCCGCTGTCCATCCTGACCGCCATCTACCTGGTGGAGTACGCCGGGAACGGGCGGCTCGGCAAGATCATCAGCTTCACCGTGGACGTCATGATGGGCATCCCGTCGATCGTGGCGGGCCTGTTCGTCCTCGCGCTGTGGCTGCTGACGCTCGGGTTCGACTACTCCGGGCTCGCCGGGGCGCTGTCCCTGACGATCCTGATGATCCCGACCGTGACGCGCGCCGCCGAGGAGATGCTCAAGCTCGTCCCCAACGACCTGCGCGAGGCGTCCTACGCGCTCGGCGTGCCGCGCTGGCGGACGGTCTGCTTCGTCGTCCTGCCGACCGCGCTCACCGGGATGGTGACCGGCGTGATGCTGGCCGTCGCCCGCGTGATGGGGGAGACCGCGCCGCTGCTGCTGACGATCTTCTTCACCAAGGCGATCAACAACGACCCGTTCAACGGCCCGCAGGCGTCGCTGCCCACGTTCATCTGGGAGCAGGCCGCCGACCCCAACCAGAACTCGATCGACCGCGCCTGGACCGGCGCGCTCGTCCTGATCGGGATCATCATGCTGCTCAACCTGGTCGCCCGGCTGGTCGCCCGGCGCACCGCGGCCAAGAGCCGCTGACCGGCCGCCGACCTGAAGAGAGAGGACCACCGACCCCATGGCCAAGCGGATCGACATCTCCGGACTGCACGCCTTCTACGGCGCGGTCCACGCCATCGAGGACATCTCGATGACGATCGAGCCGCGCTCGGTGACGGCGTTCATCGGGCCGTCCGGCTGCGGCAAGTCCACCTTCCTGCGCACGCTCAACCGGATGCACGAGGTCATCCCCGGCGCCCGCGTCGAGGGCAAGGTCATGCTGGACGACGAGGACCTCTACGACGCGGCCGTCGACCCGGTCGCCGTCCGCCGCCTCGTCGGCATGGTGTTCCAGCGCCCCAACCCCTTCCCCACGATGTCCATCTACGACAACGTGGCCGCGGGCCTGAAGCTGAACGGGGTGCGCCGCAAGAGCCAGCTGGACGACATCGTCGAGGAGTCGCTCAAGGGCGCCAACCTGTGGAACGAGGTCAAGGACCGCCTGGGCAAGCCCGGCGCCGGTCTGTCCGGAGGCCAGCAGCAGCGCCTCTGCATCGCCCGCGCCATCGCCGTCCAGCCCCAGGTCCTCCTGATGGACGAGCCGTGCTCCGCGCTCGACCCCATCTCCACCCTCGCCATCGAGGACCTCATCGACAAGCTGAAGGCGCAGTACACGATCGTCATCGTCACGCACAACATGCAGCAGGCCGCCCGGGTCAGCGACCGCACCGCCTTCTTCAACATCGCCGGAACCGGCAAGCCGGGCAAGCTCATCGAGATCGACGACACCAGCAAGATCTTCACGAACCCGGACCAGAAGGCGACCGAGGACTACATCACCGGCCGCTTCGGATAAGGCCCGACGGTCAGGTGCGTACGGGGGTCTTCTCTTCGGTGTCGCCGCCGGGGCGGTGGTCGGGGACGAAGCGGTAGCCGACGTTTCGGACCGTTCCGATGAGGGACTCGTACTCGGCGCCGAGCTTGGCGCGCAGCCGCCGGACGTGCACGTCCACGGTGCGGGTGCCGCCGAAGTAGTCGTAGCCCCAGACCTCCTGGAGGAGCTGGGCGCGGGTGAAGACGCGGCCGGGGTGCTGGGCGAGGTACTTCAGCAGCTCGAACTCTTTGAAGGTCAGGTCGAGGATCCGGCCGCGGAGGCGGGCGGTGTAGGTGGCCTCGTCGATCGTGAGGTCGCCGCTGCGGATCTCGCCCGGGACCTCCTCGGCCTCGCCGGCGGCGGCGCGGCCCACGGCGAGCCGCAGCCGGGCCTCGACCTCGGCGGGGCCGGCGGACTGGAGCAGCACGTCGTCCAGGCCCCATTCCGGGCTGAGGGCGGCGAGACCCCCCTCGGTGACGATGGCGAGGAGCGGGCAGTCGAGCCCGGTGGTCCGCAGCAGCCGGCACAGGCTCTTGGCCTGGACCAGGTCGCGGCGCGCGTCCACCAGGACGATGTCCGCGGGTGGAGCGTCGATCAGGGCGGACGCCTCGGCGGGCGCCACGCGCACGGAGTGCAGAAGAAGCCCGAGCGCGGGCAGGACCTCGTCAGAGGGTTCCAGCGCGTTGGTCAGCAAGAGCAAGCCGCTCAAATGCCGCCTCCCGTCCACAAACACGTAGGATCCAGGCGGCTCACCCTCAAGCCCCGGCACGGCCGACGGCTCAAGGACGAGGCGGCCATGGGAGGTATTCGAATGAACTCCATGGCCTCGTTGCCCGGATCCCTTCCCCCGAGCATAACGGAGTGTGCCCGGTAGCCAAGGGGGTGGCCGGGTCGGGACGGCAACCCACCGGAAATGAGAGATTGGGGACATGGCCAAGGGGACGATGCGGTACTGGGCGGCCGCGAAGGCCGCCGCGGGCACGCACGAGGAGCCGTACGACGCCGGCACGCTGGCCGCCGCGCTCACCGCCGCGACCTCGCGGGGCGGGCGCGGGGACGAGTTCCGGAGGGTCGTCGCGCGCAGTTCGTTCCTCATCGACGGGGACCCGGTCGGGAGCCGGCCGCACGAGTCGGTGGAGCTGCCCGAGGGCGGCGTTGTGGAGGTTCTGCCGCCTTTTGCCGGTGGTTGATATCACAATGGGATGATCTTCCGAACTTTCAGGTCATCCGCCGGTGTGACGCGCTGTGCGGTATCCGCGCATATGGTGTGGCGACCGTATGTCGCCGGTTGAAGGAGATACATGCGGAAAGTACTCGTGGTGCTGCTGCTCCTGGCGGTCGTGGGAGTCGTGGCCGCGGACAGGATCGGCGTGCGGATCGCGGAGGACCGGATCGCCCAGGAGGTCGCGGCGCAGACCGACCTGACGCGGCAGCCGGACGTCACGATCCACGGCATCCCCTTCCTCACCCAGGTCGTCGGCGGCGAGTACGACCACATCGAGATCGCCATCGGCGACTGGACGGAGCAGGGCGTGACCGTCACCGACGTCAGGGTCGACATGCGGGGCGTGGCCGCGCCGCTGTCGGAGGTCGCCGGCGGCAATACCGCGAACGTCACCGCGCGGACGGCGACCGTGTCCGCCGTCGTCCCGTACTCGCTGATCCAGAAGAACGCGCCGCGCGAGGTCAAGCGGCTCTCCCCGCAGGGCGACAACCTCGCGGTCGACCTCGAGGGCAGCCTGCTCGGCTTCCGGCTGGCCGGCAGCGGCGTCGTCGAGCTCAAGCCGACCGCCCGCGGCATCGCGGTCAGCCCGGTCTCGGTCAAGTCGGACGGCGGGCCGCAGATCCCGCTCGCGGCGCTGAAGCGCCAGCTCACCTGGACCGTGCAGGTCCCCGCGCTGCCCCTCGGCGCCAAGATCAGCGAGGTCCGGGCGACGGAGGGCGGGGTCCGCGTCGGCGCCACGGCCCAGAACGTCAAGCTGAACGACCTCCAGCAGGTGCAGAAATGATCCGGGGCGTCTGAACCGGTCTGGCCGGGCGTACGTGTCAGTGGTGTGGGTCCCACCGCGGATGAGGGGTTGCTGCGCGCCCTGTACAGCGAGCACGGAGGTCCGCTCTTCGGGTACGTCCTCCGGCTGACCGGTGGGGACAGAACGCAGGCCGAGGACGTCGTGCAGGAGACGCTGCTGCGCGCCTGGAAACACCCCGAGGCGCTAGCGGGGCGTCCCGTCCGGCCGTGGCTGTTCACGGTCGCGCGGAACCTCGTGGTGGACGCGCATCGCGCCAAGCGCGCGCGGCCCCCGGAGACGTGGATCGACGAGCAGCTCGTGATGACCGCGTCCGGCTCCGACGACATCGACCGGGCGCTGGAGTCCTGGACGGTCGCCGAGGCGCTGGCCGGGCTGAGCCCGCCGCACCGGGCGGTCCTGGTGGAGACCTACTACCGGGGCCGGTCCGTCGCCGAGACCGCGAAGACGCTGGGCATCCCGCCCGGCACGGTGAAGTCCCGCACCTATTACGCACTGCGGGCGCTCAAACTCGCATTGGAGGAGCGGGGGATGGCGCCGTGAACGGCTGCTCGGAAGTCCGCAACGCGCTCGGGTCGTACGTGCTCGGCGCGCTCGACTCGGGCGAGCGGTCCCAGGTGGAGGGCCACCTGGCGGACTGCCCCGCCTGCCGCGACGAGCTCGCCGGGCTGGCCGGCCTCCCCGCGATGCTCGGGCGGGTCGAGGAGTCGCAGCTCGACCAGCTCGCAGGGCCGCCGCCCGAACTGCTGGACGGCCTGCTGACCCGCGCGGCCGAACGGCGGCGCCGGCCCTGGCCGCGGGGCCGGCGCGCCGCCCGCTGGGCCCCGCTCGCCGCCGCGGCGTGCCTGCTGCTGGCCGTCGGCGCCCTGTTCGGCGGCTTCCTGCTGCCGTTCGGCGCGGAGGAGACCGCGGCGCCGCCCGCCTCGTCCGCGCCGCCGTCCCCGGCGCCGTCCGCTTCCAGCGGCGACGTCGAGCGGATCGCCGCCGAGAACCCCGCGACCGACATCAAGGGGTACGTGCTGCTGCGGAGGAAGCAGTGGGGCACCGAGGTCGAGCTGCACCTGGCGGGCGTCCCGAAGGGGTCGCACTGCCGGATGCTCGTGATCGCGCGGGACGGCCGGCGGGACGCGCTCGGCAGCTGGTACGTCCCGTACGACGAGGGCTACGGCGAGTACCGCGGCTCCACGATGTTCCCGCGGGGGCAGCTGTTCTCGTTCGAGATCGTCGGCCTGGACGGGCAGCCGCTCCTCACGATCCCCACCTGACACCGCCACCTGATGACGCGGCGATCGGAGCCCGCGGAAGAACCGGGCGTCCGAAACGGTTGTCGCTGACGATGACGGGTCTATGGGCAGCGGCGACGGTGCTGGTCGCCACCACGGTGTTCGGGCTGCTGTGGCGGCGCCGTTCCGGCGTGCTGCGCCCGCGCCGGGGAAGCGGAGACGAGGTGGACGACATCATCCGGCCGGACGACATGGGAGCCGAGCTCGGCGAGAAGGCGACCCTGCTGCAGTTCTCCAGCGCCTTCTGCGCCCCATGCCGGGCCACCCGCCGCGTCCTGGGAGAGGTCGCCGGGATGGTGGACGGAGTCGCCCACGTGGAACTCGACGCCGAGTCGCACCTGGACCTCGTCCGCCGCCTCAACGTCGTCCGGACCCCGACGGTCTTCGTCCTGGACGACACGGGCCGCATCATCCGCCGCGCCACCGGCGCCCCCCGCAAGCCCGACGTCATCGCGGTCCTGGGCACGGCCGTGCGGCGACTGGACTGAGGAGCGGCGGGAGTGAGGGACGAACGACCAGAGCGACGAGGGAAGTCGCCGCACGAGGCGGCCGTGTCCGCCGAGCGTAGCGAGGCCAGCAAGCAGGGGGAGGTCATCCCTTGAGCGCCGCTCGGATGAACTGCGGTTAGACGAACATCACTGTCTCGGAGCGCGAGACGGAGGTGACAGTACGTGGATTGTCGGATTACTATCTCGGGTGTGCGTGACTTGACAGAGCAGATGCTCACGAAGCGCCGCGCGGTCGACTTCTGCCGCCTGGCCGCTTCGCTCTGTCGTACGGCCTGAGGCATTCGAGCCCATCCGCCGCCCCCGAGCCCTTCCACTTCCAGCTCGTACGCACGCTTCCACTCCGCCAGGAGCACCCCGATGCAGGTTGACCCGCGTGGGCCCCGCTTCGGCGCGGCCGTCACGACGATCGTCCTGGTCGTGGTGCTGGCGACCGGAAGCTGGGCGCTGCTCGCCGCGCAGGCCGTCGTGTTCGCCGTCGCGACCCTCTTCGGTCTCCGGTACGCCCCGTACGGACTGGCGTTCAAGGCGCTGATACGGCCCCGGCTCGCCCCGCCCAGGGAACTGGAGGACGCCGCCGCACCCCGCTTCGCGCAGGGGGTAGGAATGGTGTTCGCCCTGGTGGGAACGGTCGGATACGTGACGGGCGCCACTTGGCTCGGCATCGGTGCCACCGCCCTCGCGCTGGCGGCGGCGTTCCTGAACGCGGCGTTCGGGTTCTGCCTCGGCTGCGAGATCCACCCGCTACTGCGACGTATCACTGCGAAATTTCGTTCCGAAAGGGAGGTTCCTGCATGAGCCGCTCAGACGTCCTGGTGGACACCGACTGGGTTGAGTCCAACCTGGACGCACCCGGTCTGGTTCTCGTCGAGGTCGACGAGGACGTTTCCGCCTACGACAAGGGCCACATCCGTGGCGCCGTGAAGATCGACTGGAAGACCGAACTGCAGGACCCGGTCCGCCGCGACTTCATCGACAAGACCGGGTTCGAGCAGCTGCTGTCCGCCAAGGGCATCGCCAACGACGACACGGTGATCCTGTACGGCGGCAACAACAACTGGTTCGCCGCCTACGCGTACTGGTACTTCAAGCTGTACGGCCACGACAGGGTGAAGCTGCTCGACGGCGGCCGCAAGAAGTGGGAGCTGGAGTCCCGCGAGCTGGTCACCGACGTCCCGTCGCGTCCCACGACCGACTACAAGGCCAAGGACCAGGACCTGTCGATCCGCGCCTACCGCGACGAGGTCGTGGACGCGATCGGCAAGAAGAACCTGATCGACGTCCGGTCCCCGGACGAGTTCAGCGGCAAGCTGCTCGCCCCGGCGCACCTGCCGCAGGAGCAGTCGCAGCGGGCCGGGCACGTCCCGACCGCGCGCAGCATCCCGTGGTCGAAGGCGGCCAACGACGACGGCACGTTCAAGTCCGACGAGGAGCTCCGGAAGCTCTACACCGAGGCCGGCGTGGACCTGGGCAAGGACACCATCGCCTACTGCCGCATCGGCGAGCGCTCCTCGCACACCTGGTTCGCGCTGCGTGAGCTGCTCGGGCTGGAGAACGTGAAGAACTACGACGGTTCCTGGACCGAGTACGGCTCGCTCATCGGCGTCCCGATCGAGCTCGGCGCCCCCAAGTAACCACCGGCCGAGCAACCACCGGCCGAGCAACCACCGGCCCCGCCACCCCGGCGGCAGAGATCTTCCGTGCCCACGGAGATGGAGGAGCAATGACCCAGGGCTGCGCAGCGCCCGAGCAGACGGCGCATCTTCCGGCGACCGTCGACCTCACCAACGAGGCCGTCATCCAGGGCACCGTCACCCGTGACGGCGCCCCGGTGTGCAGTGCCTACGCCCGCCTGCTCGACTCGACCGGCGAGTTCACCGCCGAGGTGGTCACCGGCGACGAAGGCGTGTTCCGGTTCTTCGCCGCAGACGGCGACTGGACCGTGCGCGTCCTGGCGGCCGGCGGCGTGAGCGTCGACAACACCGTCACGGCCCGGACCGGCGAGGTCGCCGGCCTGGAGGTCGCGATCTGACCCGGCCTCCGGGCCGCTTCCGGACCCCGCCGTCCGCAGCACGCGGACGGCGGGGTCCGTCGTTTCCGCGACACAGGGGGAAAGCACCTCCAGGTGCGGCGGGTCGGTACGATCAGCGCGATGTTAGGACTGTCCCGGCGGTCGCCGCTGCTGCTCCCATGGGCCACGCTGAAGCTCGCGGGCCGCTTCGTCGTCCCGCTCGCCCTGTGGTTCACGGTCGGCGAGCTGCTCCGCTACGGCGTGATGTACGGCGGGTACCGGCTCGGCTCGATGAAGGGCACGGCCGCGACGATCGCGCCGATCGCCACCATCGGCCTGCTGGTGGTGATCACGCTGGCGGTCACGGTGCTGATGGTGCACAGCGTCCGCGAGGGCCTGGACGTCGTGCACGCCCGCGAGTCCGACGGCGAGCTGACGCCGTGGGCGGTCGGCAACGAGGAGTCGGTCGTCGGCGCGATGGGCCGCGCCGCCCTCCCGTTCGTGATCTTCTACCTTGCGTGGGGCCGCCAGTCCGAGGACGCCCGGGAGTTCGCCGGGCAGGCCGCGAGCCGCGGCCTCAGCGAGGGCGGTCTCCAGGGGCAGCTCGAAGCCATGGAGATGCTGCTGTCGCTGGAGAAGCACGTCGGCCTCGCGATCGGACTCACCGCCGGGCTCTTCGTGCTGAAGGTGGCGGCGGAGTGGCGGCTGGAGGAGCGGCTCCCGCGCTCCGTCGGCGCCCTCGTCGCCTTCCTGGAGGTCCAGTTCGCGCTGTTCGGCATCTTCACCGTCGACCACCTGCGCCGCACGGTGACCGAATGGATCACCGCGCGGCAGGCGTGGGCGTGGGTCACGGACGCCGCGGGTCCCGCCCTCGGCCTGTGGCCGCCGTTCAAGGACGCGGTGCTCGGCGCGCTGATCCTGCTGGTGATCGCGGGCGTGATCCTCGGCCTGGACGCCGGGGACGAGCGGGTCGTGCTCGGTCGCAGCCGCGCGGCGCGGCGGCTGGCGCGGGCCGGCGGGATCGAGCGGGTGAACAGCGTCCGGGAGATCCTCACCCGCGGCTTCCGGGAGATGTGGCTGCCCGCCTGGTTCGGGCTGCGGCTCGTCCGCCGGTCCGGGATGATGCCGTTCGCCACGTTCTGCGTGCTGTTCGCCGGCCTGGACGTGGGCGAGGAGGCCACCCGCCGCATCGCCTACGAGGTCATCGGCCCGCAGGAGGTGACGTGGTGGATCCAGGTGCTGCCGTTCGTCGGATTCGCGGCGGGGCTGGTCTTCGAGGTCCTGCGGGTCTGCCTGCTGGCGGCGGCGTTCAACCTCGTGATGGCGAGGGTCACCGCTCGAAACGCAGCGAAAGCAGTGGGTCCCCCGCCTTCCGCGACGCCTTCGGCGCCTGTATCTCCAGCTTCAGCGCGTCCGCCTTCGCGCGGGGCACCGTCCCCTTGACGGTGATCAGGGACGAGACGCCCTGCTGCGGCCGCCGGGCGCCGACGACCGTGCCGTCGGCGGACCAGTGGCGGCCCTCGCCGTCGACGAACCGGTAGCCGAGGCCGTACCCCCCGACCAGCTTCGCGGCCGCGGCGTCGTCCGGGCGGACGCCGATCGTGAACCGCAGCTCCGTCACGTCGCCCTGCTGCGCACCGCTCGCCAGCGGCTGAGCCGTCTCGCGCTTCAGCGCCATCCACCGCGCGCCGAGGAACTCGCCGACCGTCTCGGGCTGCACGCTGACGACCTTCTCCGGCGGCTTCAGGTTCTTCTCGACGTTGTTCTTCTCGTCCACCCATTGCACGGCGAGGAGCCCGGAGACGGCGCAGAGCAGCGCGACCGCCTGGATGACCCGCCTCTCCAGGGGACGCAGCCGGGGCTCCCGCGCCGCACTGGACTCAGGCCGGATCGGAGGGAACAGGTCGGGCGAAGTGTCCGCAACAGTCATGGGGTGCCCGCCTTGAGGTCGTATCCCTGGGCGGCGCCCTGGACCAGCTCGTTCGCCCGTTCACGGGTGATTCCGAGGTCGATGTCCGCCTCCGCGGACAGCTGCGGCAGCAGCCCGCCCGGCCCGACGACGAGGTGCGCCCCCTCCAGTCGCTGCTTCGGCAGTTCGAACACGTACGCCGCGGACGTCCAGATCAAGGGCTGGAACGTCGGCCGGGCCCCGGCGGACGTGGCGCCCGGCCGGGGACCTTCCCGATAGACGTAGCCGCCGGGGGTCTCCAGCTGCGCCGTCCTCAGCTCCAGCGGCTCGCGATGGCTCGTCGCCTTGAACCGGACGACGAGGTAGATCCCCTCGGTTCCGACCGGGGGCGGGTCGCCGAGCGAGAGGCTCGGTGCGAGCGACCGCGCCGCCTCCACCTTCTCCACCCGCACGCTGAAGTCGCGGTTGCGGACCTCTTCGCCGACCTCGCCGCCGTCCCGGATCGGGTCCAGCTCCGTGGCCCTGAGCTCCGGTATGAGCGAGTGCAGCCACATCGCTCCGGCGAGCAGGACCGCCCCGCCGAGCCCGGCACCGCCTTTCAGGAGCACCTGCCGCACGTTCATGAGCCGCTCACGGTCGGTCTCGGGGAGGGCGGCGTCCCCTGCGGAGGCCGGGGCGCCACGCTCATCGGCGCCACCGCCAGGGTGAGGCGCCCGACGAGGGCATCGCCCTCACGCTGGACGATCCAGTTGAATTCCTCGTCGGTGAAGCCGTGCTCGTACTTCCATGCCCGCAGGCCCACGGTGAGCTTCTCGGGGGAGTCCGCCGGGCCCATCTTCCACATGGCGGACGCCTCGACCGGCAGCCCCGGCTGCACGACGTCCGTATCGGCGCCCGCGGCGACGCCCTCGACCCGTTCGGGCTGGACCCATTTACCGGTCCTCGTCAGCGCGACCACGCCATCGCCCAGGCCGCCGATGCCGAGCGGTTCGGTCTCCTTGCCCTTGTTCTCCACGCTCATCCGAACGATGAGGAAGCGTTCCTGCGCGCCCCCGAAGCCCTCCTGGGCCAGCCCGATCCGCGCGTCCCGGACGGTCACCGTGAACAGGCCGAGGTTCAGCGCGGTACCGGGCTTCTTCACCGGCTGCGCCGGCCTCTCCTTGAGCCCGCCCGCCACCCACAGCACCGGGACGAGGACGGCCAGCACCCCGAGCGCACACGCGGGCACCAGCCAGCGCCGCGCCGACCCGCGCCGTCCCCGTTCCCCGCCGATCCCTCCGGGCGGAGGAACCGGTTCATTCGAGTGCACCCGCCAGATGGTAAACCCTGCCGGCCCTCCCGCGGCGGAGAGCCGCGGCGACGGGGACGGCTCCCTCCGCTCGGCGCGGATCGTCTACAGTCGTTGGGTCCGCAAACGGCAGGAGAGACGAGGCATGCGCGGAGGGCGACTCGCAGCGGGGACCGGCGGCCTGGCCCTGACGTCCGTTCTGGTGTTCGCTCCGGCGGCGGCGGCCGCCCCGGTGGCCCCGGCGGACCGCCCGCTGGCGGCGCCGACCCCCAGCAAGAAGCCGGAACGGCGGACACCGCCGCCACCGCCCAAGCCGGAGTGCAACAAACCGGCCGGGCAGCCCGCGTCGGCCATCACCGTGGAGCCGTGGGCGCAGCGGCGGCTGGACTTCGAGCAGGCGTGGCCGATCACCCGGGGCAAGGGCGTGACCGTGGCGGTCGTCGACAGCGGCATCGACACCGGCCACCCGCAGCTCCGGAACAAGGTCGCGGCGAGCTTCGACGCGACGAAGACCACGGCCGACGACTGCATCGGGCACGGCACGCAGGTCGCCGGGATCATCGCGGCGAGCGACATGCGCGCCGAGGACATTCCGTTCGTAGGGGTCGCACCGCAGGTCAGGCTGTTGAACGCCAAGTGGTCCAGCGGGCAGAGCACGAACGACAACACGATGCTGCCCAAGGCCATCGCCTGGGCCGCCGACCAGGGCGCCAAGGTGATCAACGTGTCGGCGGACGCCCCGGACACACCGGCGCTCCGCCTCGCGGTCCGGAAGGCGCAGCGGAAGGACGCCCTGATCGTCGCGTCGGCCGGCAACGTCGCCCAGGACCAGCGCGGCAAGGAGAGCGCGTCCTACCCGGCGAGCTACAAGGGCGTGCTGTCCGTCGCCGCGGTGGACGAGGCCGGGACCATCGCGAACTTCTCCAACCTCAAGACCCGGGTCGACGTGTCGGCTCCCGGGCAGAACGTCATCTCGACCCTCGGCGACGGGTACGTGGGCGGCCTGCAGGGCACGAGCTTCGGCGCCCCCTACGCGTCCGGGGTGGCCGCGCTGGTCCGCGCCCGGCATCCCGAGCTGACCTACCAGCAGGTCATCGACCGGATCCTGATCACCGCCGAGGGCGGTAACGGGCAGGGCAGCGGGCACGGCATGATCAGCCCGCTGCAGGCGGTGTCCGCGCTGGTAGATCCGGCCGCCAAGCCCGGCGCGGCCGGCACCCGGCCGATGGGCGGGGCCGTCCCCATCGCGAAGCCGGAGCCCGTCGACCACCGCACCCGCGGCATGGGTCTCGCCATCGCGGGCGGCGCCCTCGGGGCCGCCGTCCTCGTCGCGTTCGGCGGCGCCGTCATCCCCCTCGGCCGCAGCCGCGGCTGGCGGCCGGGACGCGCGACCGTCCCCGCCGAGGACCGGGACTGACGGGCCGGGACTGACGGGCCGGGAGGCGGAGCGCCCGCGCGGGCGCTCCGCCGCCCGGCTCACTGCTCGTAGAAGGCGGTCTGGATGAGGCGCTTGCCGGCGCGGCGGTCGGCCTGGGTGCCGCGGCCGGGCGGCAGCGGGCTCGGCCGGACGTCGAACAGGTTGCCCTCGTCCTTGTTGCCCGACATGATCAGCGCCGGGCTGGCCATGTCCTTCAGCCGCTGCAGGATCGGGTCGAACATGGCGCGTCCCGCCCCGCCCATCGTGCGCGAGATGATCAGGTGCATGCCGATGTCGCGGGCCTGCGGCAGCAGCTCGGCGAGCTGCGCGAGCGGGTTGCCGGACGGCGTCGCGACCAGGTCGTAGTCGTCCACGACCAGGAACAGCTCCGACCCGCTCCACCACGACCGGTTGCGCAGCTGGTCGGGGGTCAGGTCCGACGGCGGGAGCCGGTTCACCAGGGCGCCGTGGACGTCCTTCATCAGCCCGTTCGCGGCCGTCGACGACGCGGCGAACCCGATCACGTGGTCGCTCTCCGCCGAGTCGAGCAGGGCCCGGCGGTAGTCGAGCATGATGATCCGGGCATCGTCGGTGGTGTACCTGGCCTTGATCGACTCGACGATGAGCCGCAGCAGGTTGGACTTGCCGCACTCGTTGTCGCCGAGCACGACGAAGTGCGGGTCGTTCTCGAAGTCCAGCAGGACGGGCGACAGGGTGTCCTCGTCGATGCCGATCGGGATGCGCTTGCCGGTCTCGGTGACGGCGGGGAGCTGCGTGTGCGGCAGCAGGTCCGGGAGCATCCGGACGGGCGGCGCGGGCGGCCGCCCCTGCCAGCCGGCCTTGATCGTCTCCACCATGTGCCGGACGCCGTCGGCGAGGTCGTCCGCGCTCGGCCGGCCGTCGATCCGCGGCAGCGCGCCGAGGAAGTGGAGGCCCTCGCGGGTGATCCCGCGGCCCGGACGCCCCTCGGGGACGTTCGCGGCGAGCTTGCGGTCCATCTCCGACTCGTACGGGTCGCCCAGCTTCAGCTCCAGCCGCGTCCCGAACAGGTCGCGGATCGTCAGCCGGAACTCCGACCACTTGTTCGTCGCGGCGATGACGTGGATGCCGTAGCCGAGGCCGCGCGCGGCCAGGTCGGTGATCGTCCCCTCGATCGCCTCGAACTCCTGCCGGACGGTCAGCCAGTTGTCGACGACGAGGAACACGTCGCCGAAGCCGTCCCCGGCGATCTGCCCCTCGGCGCGCATCCGCCGGTAGGTGCCGATCGAGTCGATGCCGCGCTCGGTGAAGAAGCGCTCCCGCGACTCCAGCAGGCCGGACACCTCGGCGACCGTGCGCCGGACGCGGTCGGGGTCCAGCCGGCTGGCGACACCGCCGACGTGCGGCAGGTCCGCCAGCGGCGCGAGCGCGCCGCCGCCGAAGTCCAGGCAGTAGAACTGCACCTCCTGCGGCGTGTGCATGAGCGCCAGCGAGGTGATGACCGTCCGCAGCACGGTCGACTTGCCCGCCTGCGGGTTGCCGGCGATGCCGACGTGCCCGGCGGCGCCGGACAGGTCCAGCCACATCGGGTCGCGGCGCTGGTCGAACGGCTTGTCGACGATGCCCGCGAACGCGTGCAGCCGGCCCCGGCCGTCCCAGCCCGAGGTGGTGAAGCCGTACTCCGGCGTCTGCTGCAGCTGCGGCAGCACCTGGTCGAGGGTGGTCGGCTCCGACAGCGGCGGAAGCCAGATCGGGTGCGGCGGCGGCCCGTGCCCGGCGAGCTGCCGGACGACGAGGTCGAACAGGCTGATCTGCGGGCCCTGGTCCTCCCGGTCGCCCTGCCGCTGCTCCTGCTGCGGCTGCTCCTGGACCTGCGGCCGGACGTACGCCGGGGTGAACGGCACGATCTGCGCGAGCTGCCGCGGTCCCTGCCGGGACTCCTGCGCGTCGCCCTCCTCCGGCTTGTACGCGCCGGAGACGTACGCGGCGCGGAACCGCGTCATCGTCTCGGTCCCGATCTTCAGGTAGCCGTTGCCGGGCGCCTGGGGCAGTTCGTAGGCGTCGGGCACCCCGAGGACGACCCGCGACTCCGCCGAGGAGAACGTCCGGAGGCCGATCCGGTAGGACAGGTGCGTGTCCAGGCCGCGGAGCTTGCCCTCCTCCAGCCGCTGCGACGCGAGCAGCAGGTGGACGCCGAGCGAGCGGCCGAGCCGTCCGATCATCACGAACAGCTCGGCGAAGTCGGGCTTGGCGGAGAGCAGCTCGGAGAACTCGTCCAGCACGACGAACAGCGTCGGCATCGGCTTCAGCGCCGCGCCCTGCTCGCGGGCCTTCTCGTAGTCGCGCAGCGAGGCGTAGTTGCCGGCGGCGCGCAGCCACTCCTGCCGGCGGACCATCTCGCCGTGCAGCGCGTCGTACATGCGGTCGACGAGCGGCAGCTCGTCCTCCAGGTTCGTGATGATGGCCGACACGTGCTGGAGGCCGTCCATGCCGAGGAACGTCGCGCCGCCCTTGAAGTCGACGAGGACGAAGTTCAGCACCTCCGACGAGTGCGTCATGGCCAGTCCGAGCACCAGGGTCCGCAGGAGCTCCGACTTACCGGAGCCGGTCGCGCCGATGCAGAGCCCGTGCGGGCCGTAACCGCCCTGCGCGGCCTCCTTGATGTCGAGCTCGATCGGGCGGCCCTCGGAGTCCAGGCCGACCGGCACCCGCAGCCGGTTCCGCGGCGCCCGCGGCTGCCACGACTGCCGGGGATCGAGCCGGGCCGGGTCGGGGACGCCGAGCAGCGTCGTCAGCGTCGTGGCGGACGACAGGGCGTCCATCTCCGGGTCCGCGGCGGTGCTGGCCCGCAGCGGGGCGAGCTGCCGGGCGAGCCCGTCGGCCTGGACGTAGCTGAACTGGTCGGGCCGGCCGAGGGAGTTCGGCACGTCCTTGCCGGTGCGGTCGCGGCGCAGCATCGCCATCTTGCCGGGCGCGACCCGCAGCCGCAGCATGGTGCTGTCGGGGGTCGGCGCGACATGGCCGGTGAGGTCGATGACGCACACGCCCTCGATGCCGTCCGAGCCGATCTGCGAGTCGGGCGTGACGGCTCCGCCGTCCATGACCACCACGTGGTACGGCAGGTCGCTCTGCTGCAGGCCGGGGGTGAACCGCGCCCGGTCCTTCAGCTCGTTCCCGAGCAGCCGCTCCAGGTCGGAGAGGGTGCCGGTCATCAGGCGGACGGGGCCCGCCGCGTCGGTCAGCGTCGGGTGCATCGCGTGCGGCAGCCACTTGACCCAGTCCCAGTGGGGCATGGCCTCGGGCGACGCGCACACGCTGACCCGCATGTCGTCGGGGGAGTGGAACGCGGTGAGCTGCGCCAGCATGGACCGGACCATCGAGCGAGCCGCGTCCAGGTCGCCCATCGGCAGGATGCGCGCGAACGACGGCAGCGACACCGACACCGGCAGGTTCGGCACCGTCGAGTGCGCCCGGACGAAACGGCGCAGCGCCCCCGCCGTCATCGGCTCCAGGTCCTCCACCGGGCGGGTCTCCGGCGGGATCAGCTGCACGGCGAGCTTCTGCGGCCCGGCGCCGATCCGCACGTTCCCGAAGTCGGCGTCGGACGGGCGGCGCTCCCAGATCCGGGCGCTCATCACCAGCGACCACAGCGAGTCCGGGGCGGGGCTGTTCCACTCCAGCGACTCGCGCTGCTGATCGGCCGCGCGGCGCACCTTGCGGCGCGCCTGGCCGAGGTAGCGGAAGTAGTCCCGGCGGGCCCCGTTCAGCTTGAACTTGCGCTCGCCGGAGCCGCGGCCGAGCTGCCCGACCATCATGGCGCCCATCGCCAGCGCCATGCCACCGCTGCCGATCATCATGATCGGGCTCCGGGTGCCGCCGCCGAGGAGCATCAGGCCCATCATGAGCGGCATCACGGCCATGGGCATGTACATGAGCACGTTCTGCAGGCCGCCGCTCTGCGTCTCCGGGATCTCCGGCGGGGACTCCAGCAGGAGTTCCCCTTTGGGAGCCGGTGGCGGTTTGCGGCGCTCCTTGCGCCTGACGAGGATCGTGCTCACCTCGGCGTCCCTCCGGGAGCTCGCCCGGGGCGGCCGAAAAATACAGGGGGGACGGCCGGCCCGCGGGATACTTGTCGATGCTTGAGGTTGCTTTAACGTAGCCCGGCGTCACATCCTAAGCTGCGCGCTGATCGGACTCGCCGCCGATTCGACCTGGAGGACGGGAGCTCCCGTGAATTCGCCCGCCACAACCGAGCTGTGCAGGGTCACCGTAGTCGCCCCGAGGCGACGGATCGATGTGAGCCTGCCCGCGGACGTGCCGCTCGCGCACATGCTGCCCACCCTCCTGCGCGCCGCGGGAGAGGATCTGGCCGACGCCGGGCTCGCCCACTCCGGATGGGTCCTGCAGCGCCTGGACTCCGAGCCGTTCGACGCGGGCCAGACGATGAGCGCGCTCGGCGTGCGCGACGGGGAGATCCTGTACTTCCGGCCGCGGATGGCGCAGCTTCCGGAGATGTCGTTCGACGACGTCGCCGACGTGATCGCGTCCGGGATCAGGGAGCGGCGGGATCGCTGGCGGCCCACCACGACGCGTTCGTTCGGACTCGGCGCGGGCGGCGTCGCGCTGTTCGTCGGCGCGGTCGTGATCGCGCTGTCCGGTCCGCCGTGGCTCGTGCCGGCCATCGCCGCCGGGCTGCTCGCGCTGCTCGTCCTCGTCGTGGCGACGGTGCTGTCGCGGGCGATCGCCGATTCGGGTGCGGGCGTCATCCTGGGCTACGCGGCGCTTCCGTACGCGTTCCTCGCCGGGCTGGCGGCGCCCGCCCGCGACGACCTGGAGCTGCTCGACCTCGGCGCGCCGCACCTGCTCGCCGCCTTCGGGGTGACCGCGCTCGCCGCGATCATCGCCGCGTTCGCCGTCGCGGAGGGGCTCCCGGTCTTCCTCGGCATCGCGTTCGCCGCGCTGGTGGGCACGATCGGGTCCGGCGTCGGGTTCTTCTTCGACGACCTGCCCGCCGCGGGCATCGCCGCCGTCTCCGCGGTCGTCGTGATGATGTTCTTCGCGGCCGTCCCGTCGCTGTCGTTCAAGCTGGCGCGGATGCCCCTGCCCCCGGTGCCGAGCAGCGCCGAGGAGCTGCGCCGCGACACCGAGACGGTGGACGGCCGCGAGGTGCTCGCCCGGACCGCCGCCGCGGACCGGTTCTCCACCGGGCTGATCGCCGCGATCGCGCTCGTCGCGGCCGGGGCGATGCTGTTCCTCTTCGGCACCGGCGGGTGGGCCGGTCCCACGATGACCGCGGTGATGTCGCTGTCGCTGCTGCTGCGCGCCCGGATCTTCCGCGGCATCGCGCAGCGCTCGTGGATGCTCGTGATCGGCCTGTTCGGGCTGGTGCTGACGACGATCGGGCTGGCGGTGCAGGGCAGCCAGGTGGTCGCGCTCGCCGCCGCGCTCGTCCCGCTGCTGGTGCTCACCGGCATCGTCATCGCGGTGACGCTGTGGCTGCCGGGCCACCGGCCCACGCCGGTCTGGGGCCGGTGGGGCGACATCCTCGACATGATCGTGATGATCTCGCTGATCCCGCTCGCGCTGGCGGTGCTCGACGTCTACTCCCGCGTGCGCGGGCTGGCGGGGTGACGCGCGATGCAGAGCAGGCGGGATCTCTACCAGGCGCACCGCCTGATGACGCAACGGGTCGGGCTCGCCCTCCTGCAGGGCGAGCCCGACGTCGCCGAGTCGCCGATGCGGCGGCTGTCGGTGGGCGCGTTCGCCGGCGTGATGGTCGGGCTCCTGATCGTCGCGGTGTTCGGCATCTGGGGCCTGCTGTCCCCGGGCGGCGCCAAGGGCCTCGACAAGCCCGGCAAGCTGATCATCGAGAAGGAGACCGGCACCAAGTACATCTACGACGCCGGCACCGGGAAGATGTTCCCGGTCGCGAACTACGCGTCGGCGCTGCTCGCCCTCGACTCCGACAGCGCGCCCGAGCGGCGCAGCGTGTCGCGCAAGTCGCTGGCCGGGTTCGAGCGCGGCGCGATGATCGGCATTCCGGGCGCGCCGGACTCGCTTCCCGACGACAAGCAGCTCATCCGCGGGCCCTGGTCGGTGTGCACCCGCGAGGCGGCCGGGGCCACCGGCCTGAAGCGGCAGGTCACCGCGCTCGCCGCGGGACGGGAGGTCGGCGGGCGCCGGCTGGGCGGCGGTGAGGCCGTCGTCGTGCAGAGCGGCGGCACGCCGTGGGTGGTCTGGTCGGACCACCGCATGCAGCTCACCGTCCCGGCCGACCAGGTGCCGGCGCTGACCGGCGGGCCGGGCGCCGTCGAGGTCCCGGCGACGTGGCTGAACGCGCTGCCCGCCGCGGGGAACTTCGGTTCGCCGAACGTGCCCGAGCGGGGCAAGTCGGTGCGCGGCCCCCGGGGCGGGCAGGCCAAGGTCGGTCAGGTCTTCAAGGCCGAGACCGGCGCCGGCGGGCAGGCGCTCTGGTACGTGATGCTCGCCGACGGGCTCTCGCAGATCAACCACACGCAGGCGCAGCTGCTGCTGCGCGACGTCAAGACGGCCGACGCCTACCCGGGCGAGCAGGTCGGCCCGCTGCCGACCGACGTCCCGTCGGCGCAGCAGCTGGCGTCGGCGACCCGGCTGCTGGACAACGATCTGCCGCCGACGCTACCCAAGTTCGTCGCCTGGGACACCGCGTCGCCGCTCTGCGCGGTGTTCCCCGTCGGTTCGCCGACGGCGCAGCTCACCGTCGGCGGGTCGCTCCCGGCTCCGGCCACCGGCGCCCTCGGCTCCGGCACCGCCGGCGCGTCCGGCACGATCGACCAGATGGTGCTGCCGCCCGGCGGGGCGGCGCTGATGAGCCTCGTGCCCGCGGGCGGCGAGGCCAGTACCGTCGCCGGCGGCGGCTCCGGGTCGTTGTCCCTGGTCAACGACCAGGGCGTCCGGTTCGCGCTGCCGTCGGCCGAGGTGGCGAAGAAACTCGGCTACGACGCCGGGAAGGCCGCGCCCGTCCCGTCCAGCGTCATCCATCTGATCCCGCAGGGGCCGGCGCTCGACCCGGCACTCGCGCGCAGGCCGATCGCCACGGCCCGAGGATAATAAACGTGATGTACATCACAGGAACCTGGAGATCATCAAGTGCGTCGACTTAAATGGCGACAAAGACCTATGATCTCTGAATCTCGTGCCGTCAGGAGGGCTCCCGGGCCTTGCAGGCGTACGGCGGAGGGCTCCCCGTCTCCTGAAGCGCGCGACCAAGAACCCCAACGGAGGTGACGCTGTGGGTGACCAGTCCGCAGTTGACAGAGCAGCCATGCAGCAGGCCGCGACGCGGATCGAGGACTCCGCGGGCATCGTCAAGGGCCTGCAAACGAAGCTCGACGGGCACAAGGGCCAGCTGATGTCCGGTTGGGCCGGTAACGCCGCGGTGTCGTTCGACCGGGTCTTCAACGAGTTCCAGACGGAGATGACCAAGGTCCGGACCGCTCTCGAGGGCATGCACCAGAAGCTGGTGCAGACCAAGATCACCTACGAGACCACGGAACAGGAGCAGCAGGACGCGGTCAACAAGATCAACCAGCTGCTCAACGGCTCCACCTGAGCTGACCCGTCCCGCATTCCTCAGACCGAAGGACTCCCATCGTGAGCGACAGCTACACCAGAGCGAATTTCGGCCAGATGCAGCAGGCCCAGGCGGACTTCACGCTCGCCTACCGCGCACTGGTCGACGAACTCGACGACCTTGAGAAGAACCTCGAGAACAGCCTCGGCCAGTGGGAGGGCAGCGCGCGGTCCGCCTACTGGGAGGCCAAGCGCCAGTGGGACGCCGCCGCGGCCCACATCGGTCAGATCCTCAACCAGCTCGGTGTCACCATCGGCGACGCCCACAGCAACTACAGCGGTGCGGAGCGGGCGAACCTCAACATCTGGTCGGGCTGACACGCGGTCCACCGGCTCCCGGCTGCGTCGTGCGTGTCCGCCGAGGGCCGCACGACGTAGTTGTGACGGGGAAGAAGTGATTCACCGGGAGGGTGAACGGTGAGCGATTACCATCTGACCGACGAGGAGCTCGCGAGGGTCGAGCACCAGCGGTATGTGGGCCAGGGCGAGTACACCGAGAGCGGGCCCACGCCCGAGTACGAGTCCGTCACGGGGATGACCCGTGAGGAGTGGGACAACCTCACGGAGTCGCGGCAGCGGGAGCTGTACTTCGAGTACAGCGCGGGTGCCGACGCGGGCAAGTGGGACGACCCGGACAACGCGCTTCCGCGCGGCCAGGTGCCCGAGCGCGGTGAGTGGAACGCGAAGGCCGAGGACGGCTACGAGGCGGACCCGGCCGAACTGCGGCAGATCGCCAGGGACATGAAGTACAAGCTGGACATCTGGAAGCGCAAGCTCGACGCGGTGGCCACCACTTCGGTCACGGAGGCCGACCTCGCCGGCATCCAGGGCTCCGGAGAGTTCGTCGGGGTCGTGAACGCGAGCAAGGCCGGATTCCAGGAGTACATCGGGGCCGTCGAGAGCGCCTACCGGGGCGTGATCAGCAGGCTCTACGCCACGGCGGACCAGTACGACACCGCCCACGGCAACACGCAGTCGCGGGTGGGCGGCGTCGATCCCAGCGGCACCCCGGACCTCACCTGATCACCGCCCCGGAACGGAGGACCGATGGGTAAGAACACCGAGCAGTACCCGATCAGGGACGGGATGGCGTTCGGCAGTCACAACGCCTCCGGCATGAGCCACGAAGACGTCAAGAACAAGCTCAAGGAGCTGAAGCCGGAGAAGGTCGGTGACGCCTCGACGGCGTACAAGGACGCGGCCGAGGCCCTCGCCGAGATGACCGACGAGCTGAAGAACAACTTCGCCAAGAAGATCGTTCAGCACTGGAAGGGCGAGGCCGCGCAGAAGGCCCTCGACCAGCTCGGTCAGGTGTACGCGACCGCCGGGACCCTCTCCGACGACAGCCACCGGAACGCCTCCCTCTACGCGTGGTACAAGCACGACATCCTCGACTGGTACAAGACCCAGGGCCAGACGATGACCGACGGCTGGGTCGGCACCGACGGGGACGACGAGCGTGCCCGCGAGCTGATGAACCGGTTCATCGGCCGGATGAAAGAGGCGTTCGACGGCCACCCGCTCAAGATCGAGAAGGACCTCCCGTCCGATGTCGGTGCCGGTGGCGAGGACCCGAACGACCGCGGCCCCGGTCCGGGGGGCGGCCCCGGGCCGTTCGGCGGCGGCGGAGGCGGCGGGAAGTTCGGCGGCGCCGGTTCCGGTTTCCCGACGTCCGACAGCGCCTCACCGTTCGCCCCGGGTGCCGGTGGCGGCCCCGGGTCCTGGAACCCGGGCGGCGGCGGCCCGTTCGATCCGGGCTCCGGCGGGCCGCACCTGCCGGGTGGCGGCGGTCCCGGTGGCGGCTTTCCGGGCGGCGGCGTCCCCGGTGGCGGCGGCGGATCGCTCAGCGGAGCCCCGAGCTCTGACCTGTCGAGCTTCCCCGGCGGCGGTGGCGGCGGTGGCCTGGGCGGCGGTGGTCTGGGCGGCGGCATGCCCGGTGGCGGCGGCGGCTTCGGCGCCGACCCGGGCGGGTTCGGCGGCGGCGCGGGCTCGGGCGCGGGCGGCGTCGGTCCGGGCGGCGGCGGCCTCGGCGCGGCCGGACGGGGTGCCGCCGGTATGCGCGGCGGCATGCCGATGGGCGGCATGCCGATGGGCATGGCGCCCGGTCAGGGCGGCAAGGGCGGCGAGGAGCGCGAGCGCGAGACCTGGCTGTCCGAGGACGAGGACGTCTGGGGCGGCGACGACGACACCGCGCCCCCGGTGATCGGCTGAACCCACGGTGGACGCGAGACGTACGGGCGGTCGGAGGCTCCGGTCTCCGGCCGCCCGGACGTGCGCGAGGGACTAGGGAGTGTGCGACAGATGCGGTGGCTGATTCGGATGGCGGCGTCGACGATGGCGATCGGGCTGGCCATCGCCCCGCTCGTACCCGCACAGGCGGCGCCCGCCCCCTCGCCCCAGCAGTGGTGGTTCAACTCCTGGAGCATCCAGAAGGAGGTCTGGCCCGTCACCAAGGGCAAGGGAGTGACGGTCGCCGTCATCGACACCGGGGTCAACGCCCGGCTGCCGGACCTCAAGCCCGCCGTGCTCCCCGGCAGTGACCTGACGGGCAAGGGCGGCGACGGCCGCCAGGACTACGACCCCCACAACGACGGCCACGGCACCGGCATGGCGAGCCTGATCGCCTCGCAGGGCACCAGGACGGGTTTCGTCGGGATCGCCCCGGAGGCCAAGATCCTGCCGATCGCCGCTCCCTCGCTGAGCGGCCCCACGACGAGCAAGGCGGTCCGCTTCGCCGTCGACAACGGCGCCAAGGTGATCAACATCTCCCAGGCCAGCCCGTCCGCGAACCTCTACCCGAACCAGTGCCCGCCGCAGCTGCTCGAAGCGATCAAGTACGCGGCGGGCAAGGACGTCGTGATCGTCGCGGGCGCCGGCAACTCCGGCGACTTCAACAACAAGGCCGCCTACCCGGCGTCGTGCCCGGGCGTCCTTGCCGTCGGGGCCTTCGCCCGCGACGGGAAGCCCTGGAAGTCGACGCAGCGGCAGGACTACGTCACGGTGGCCGCGCCGGGCCAGGACGTCGGGTTCATCAGCAAGACCGGCCACGTCTTCTCCGCCGGTGAGGGGACCAGCCAGGCGTCCGCGCTGACCGCCGGCGCCGCCGCGCTGCTGCGCAGCCGCTACCCGGACGAGTCGGCCCGGAAGATCGTGCAGCGCCTCACCGCCACCGCGAAGGACTTCGGCCCCAAGGGCAAGGACGACATGCTGGGGTACGGCGTCATCAGCATCCCGCGCGCCCTCAAGCAGGACGTCCCGGAGAACGCGCCCAACCCGGTGTACGCGCGGCTCGACAAGGTCGCCGGCGACGCGGGCGGTGCCGGTGCGACCAAGCCGGCCGCCGCGGGCGAGGACGACTCCGGCGGCTTCCCCGTGCTGATCGTGGGCGGTGCCGTGGTGCTCCTGCTCGTCCTGGGCGGCGGCGCGTTCCTGCTCCTGCGGCGCCGCGGCGGGTCCGGAGCGCCCACCGGCCCCGCGGGCCCCATGTCGTCCCCGCCGCAGCAGTTCGGTGCGCCGCAGCAGTTCGGGCCTCCGCCGGGGCCGCAGCAGTCGCCGTACCAGTCCGGCCCGCAGGCGCAGCCCCCGGCCGCGCCTCCGGCGGGTCCGCCGTCCGGAGGCCCGCCGAACCCGCCTCCCGGCCGCTGACGGCCGGATCCGGTGAGCCTCCGCCGACTCCGGCGGAGGCGGGCTCGCGCTCCGGCCTCGCGCAGGGCTAGCGGCTCAGGCAGTCCGCGCAGTTCGAGAGCGCGTCCACGACGCCCTTCGCGATCGTTTCGGCGCCCGCCCGCGCGGCCTCCTCGTCCAGGGCCTTCGACGCGCCGGCCTTGGGAGAACCGTCCTTGCCGAGCCGCGACGTCGTCCCCCGGTACCGGACCGTGATGACGGCGTTGCGAAGGCGGACGGTCGCCGTCACGGTGCCGGCCTCTCCCAGCGACCCCTTGAGCGTCGTGTAGCCGACGAACGCCTCATCGCCCATCTCGATCACGATGGGGGCCTCGGCGTGCAGCGAGCCGCCCGCCGCCTTCGAGGTGCCGCCCAGTGTCCGGGCGCCGTTCCACGCCGCGTCGTACTCGGCCTCCGCCTGCTCCACCCCGTCCAGGTGGAGCCGCACCGCGACGTTCAGGCGATGGAAGGTCAGCGTCTCGGCGCCCGCCGTTCCCTGCTGCGGCTCCGTCCACTCGCACGCCGCGTACCGCTCGGTCGCCGACGGGCCGGTCTCGCTGGGAACGGGAGGGGAGGAGTTGGGCACGTGCTGCTCCAGCGCCGTCCACGGGACGAGGGTGCACGGCTCCGGTGTCGAGGTGAACGTCGCCGACCCGGACTCACCGCCGTCGCCGGTCGAGGCCCAGACGGCCCCGGACAGGGCGACCACCGCGAGGGCGCCGGCGGCCAGCGGCCACGGCCTCCGCGCCGTCCGCCGCCACCGGGGCTCCGCGGCCGGTCCGGCCTGTGCGAACGGCACGGCGGCGGGTTCCGGCGGGTCGGCGGGCGGGTCCCCGGTGGGCCGCTGCGACCCGTCGAGCTGCTGGTCCGGAGGTTCGAACTCCGGGCGTGACTCCGGCACCGTACGGCCCCGCCGCCTACTGGCCGCCGGACGGCTGCTGCTTCTCCCGCAGCCAGTCCGGGACGTTCTCCGCTCCACGGGGGTGGAGCCGGAGTTCTTCGGCGTAGGCGTCCGGTGGCGGCGGGGACGCCCACTTGGGCTCGTTCTCCCGGTCGTACTCGACCTGGTAGGAGAAGGGGTACGTCAACCGGAACTTGGCGGAGAACCAGGTGCCGAGCCCGTCGGCGTACATCCCGGAACGGAGCCGGGCGAAGAGCTCGCCGAGGGCGGGCGGGGGCGTCCACAGGCTGGGGAGGCCCGGCCCGGAGACCTTGCGGACCTGCCCGAGGGTCTCGCCGTGGGAGCCGACCGACCGGTGGACCACCACGCACTCCTGCCACGCGGCCGGGAGGGAGTGGACCAGTACCAGCGTCATCTCCTCAAGGAGCCGGTTCTGGTCGGCGGGGTTCAGCTGCTCGCTCACCGTGCCTCCTGCAGCCTGTCGCGCAGCCAGCCGGGGACGTGCTCGTCGTCGCGCGGGAACGCGGCCAGGTCCGCGGACCATTCGCCGGCCGTGAGCTCCGGCTCCCACAGCGGGTCGTAGTCGTTGTTGAAGCTGGTGTAGTACGTGCCGGGCGGGTCCATCATCAGGCGCATGCTCAGCCAGGTGCCCTCACCTGGCCGGTACATCATCGACCGCAGCTCACCGAGCATGCCGATGACGTCGCGTGGCAGCTCCATCTGCGGTGACGTGCCGTCCCGCAGGACGACCGTGAGCGCGACGTCGGAGACGCCGACGGTCATGAGGGCCTTCATGTCGATGCGCTTCCAGCCGGCCGGTGCCGCCTGGGCCAGCAGCGTCGCGACTCCCTTGGTGAGCTCGTCGTAGCGCTGCGGGTCGTAGGGCGTCGGCCCGCGGCCTGGCGCGTCGGTCATGGCTGTCCCTCCTGTTCCGCGAGTCTAGTGTCCGCCCCGGTCACCGGTGATCTCCACGAGGTGGCCGGACGCGACGAGGTCGGCGATCGGGTCGACGAGGTAGAACCCCGTCCCGGTGTCGGGCGGGGGC
>NZ_SMKB01000478.1:0-1489 GCF_004348575.1 Actinomadura sp. 7K534 | reverse complement strand
CCCCCACGCCCGAGAGCACGCCCTCCCGAACCCCGGAGTCGTCGGCCGAGCCCCGCCTGTACGAGGCGCTGCTCCGGCTCCGCTTCGCCGTGGACGAGGGCGTCGAGGAGGGCGACGTCCGGGACGACGTGGGCCTCGACCTCAACAACGTGATCGAGAACATCCTGGACCGCCCCCGGGAGGCGCTCGAAGGCGGCCACTCGGACGTCGCCTACCTGCACCACAAGATCGCCGCACGCGCGCGGGAAGGCGCGATCGACGGCGAGCGCGCCGACGAACTGCACCACATCCTGGAGCGCGCGACCGGCTAGTCGCAGCCCTCGAACTGGGGGATCTCGATGATGGACAGGTCCAGGCCGGGGGTGCCGCCGAACCACTTGGTCACCAGCTTCACGGCCGTGCCGTCCTGGTACATCTGCGTGATGGCCCGGTTCAGCGCCTCGCACCCGCCGGGGTCGTTCCGGCGCAGCCCGATCCCGGTGTTCTGCTCGCCGATCCGGGCGTTGACCAGCCGGAACCCGCCGCCCTCCCGCCGGATGAGGCCCGCCAGGATCACGTCGTTCGTGGTGATCGCGTCGATCTCGTCCGCCTTGATCTTCGTCATGCACTCGTCGTAGTCCCGGGCGGGGACGAGATCGGCGGTCATCCCGTGGATCGCCAGCAGCCGCGCCGCGGTGTTCGCGCCCTCCACGGAGCAGAACCGGCGCCCCTTCAGGTCGCGGACCTCGTCGACGCCGCGCGCGTCCGACGGCACGAGAACGTCCTGGTAGGACACGTAGTAGGGCCCGGCGAACGCGATCTCCGTCTTGCGCTCCGGCGTGACCGACAGCGTCGCGAGCACCATGTCGGCACGGCCGGAGGTCAGCAGCGGGATCCGGTCGGCCGCCAGCGCCTGGACGAACGCGACCTTCTTGCCGAGCCGGTCCGCCACGTAGCGCGCGACGTCGACGTCGAAGCCCTCGAACCGCCCGTCCTTGAGCCGCTGCCCGAGCCCCGGCAGGTCCGGCCGGACACCGACCACCAGCGTCGACTTGTCCAGCAGCGATTCCTGCCCGCGCTCCCCGCAGGCCCCCGCGAGCCCCGCCGCGAGAACGACCGCGGCCAGTGCCCGTGCCACCCCACCCAACCTCGTCACGGCGTAACAGTAATTCGCCGGACTTATGGAGGTAAGTACCTATTGCGGAGCGGCCGCCCCTCACTCCTCGCGGGGCCCGAACTCGACGCAGCAGTAACCGGAGTGCGGGGCGAGCCTCGCCTCGATGGAGGACGCGCCGAGGCCGTCCACCACACCGGACAGGAAGGCGTGGTTGACCCCGCACACGAGGTCGGGGTCGTCCTGGGCCATGGGGTGGAACGGGCAGTTGCGCAGCCGCAGGCGCGTGGGCTCCTCCCGGTCGGGCTCGAAGCCGTGGCGGTCCAGGACCTCCGCCGCGCGGGTGAGCGCGCGTTCGGTGCCGAGCCGCCCGCCCCGGACGGGACGGCTCTCCGC
>NZ_SMKB01000477.1:0-1499 GCF_004348575.1 Actinomadura sp. 7K534 | reverse complement strand
GCATAGAACGGTGCGGGGCGGGAATGGGGCGGTCCCGTCCACCTGCGGGAACGGGCCCGCGGGGACGGCCGACGAGGGGGAGGCCGCCATGCGCGTCGTCGTGACCGGCGCGACCGGCAACATCGGCACCAATACCGTCCGCGCGCTCGCCGCGGACGCGACCGTCACCTCGGTCACCGGCCTGGCCCGCCGTGAACCCGGCCCCGGCGCGGTCCTGGGCGAGGACGCCCCGGACGGCGCCGGGAAGGTCGAGTGGGCCGAGGCCGACGTCACCGACAGCGACCTGGTCCCGCTGCTGCGCGGCGCCGACGTCGTGGTGCACCTGGCGTGGCTGTTCCAGCCGACGCACCGCCCGGCGGTGACGTGGGACGCCAACGCGGTCGGCAGCTCCCGCGTGTTCGACGCGGTCGCCGAGGCGGGTGTGCCCGCGCTGGTGTACTCCTCGTCGGTGGGCGCCTACTCCCCCGGGCCCAAGGACCGCGGCGTGGACGAGTCGTGGCCCACGCACGGGTGGCCCGGCGCCGCCTACAGCCGCGAGAAGGCCTACGTCGAGCGGCTGCTGGACACGTTCGAGGCCGTCAACCCGGGCTGCCGGGTGGTGCGGATCCGGCCCGGTTTCATCTTCGAGCGGCAGAGCGCGTCCGAGCAGCGGCGGCTGTTCGCCGGGCCGCTGCTGCCGGGGCGGCTGGCCCGCCCCGACCTCATCCCCGCCGTCCCGGACCTGCCGGGGCTGCGGCTGCAGGCGCTGCACTCCGCGGACGCCGGGGAGGCGTTCCGGCTCGCCGCCACCCGCGACGTCCGCGGCGCGTTCAACATCGCCGCCGACCCGGTGCTGGACGCGGCCGGGCTCGCCGACCTGCTGGGGGCCCGCACGGTGCGGGTCCCGGCGCGGGGGGTGCGGGCCGCGCTGGCCGCGGCGTGGTCGCTGCACCTGGTGCCCGCCTCGCCCGGCCTGTTCGACCTGGCCATGGAAGTGCCGATCATGGACGTGTCGCGGGCGCGGGACGAGCTGGGCTGGACACCGCGGCACACCTCCCGCGACGCGGTCCGGGAGCTGCTGGAGGGGCTGCGCACCGCCGCGGGGCGCGACACCCCGCCGCTGTCCCCGCGGACCGGCGGGCCGGGCCGGATCCGCGAGTTCGCCACCGGCATCGGCCGCAGGCCCTGACTCGGCGGCGTCACCACACCGGGCCGGACGTCGACGCGAACCGGCGAGGATCAACCGGAGGTCACCACATGCCCACGATCACATCCGACCACCTGCACGCCCTGCTGGCCTCCAGTGAACGCGACGCCGCGCTCGTCGTCGTGGGCGGTGAGGCCACCGTCGTGCCCGCCGACCCGTCCCGCGGCGACGGCCCCGAGGAGGCGCTGGTCGTCACCACCCGGGACGCGGTGATCGCCGAACTGGACACCGGCGCCAACGAGGAGCAGATCGAGCGGCTCGCCCAGCGCCTGGACGTCGCCCTCGACAGCCTGGGCGGCTGACCGACCCCGCC
>NZ_SMKB01000476.1:0-1504 GCF_004348575.1 Actinomadura sp. 7K534 | reverse complement strand
CCGCCGCGCCCCGCACCGCCGCCCCGGCCGGACGGGTTCGCCTGACCTGCGAGGGGGCCGCTCAGCCCCGGGAGGCGAGGCTCAGGACCTCCGGCGGGAGGTCCTCGACGCGGTCGGTGTCCCACGGGCGGTTCCAGCCGCCGGCGTCCAAGACCTGCGTGAGAAGCGCCGCAGTGAACCCCCACACGAGCATCCCCCGGACGTCGAACGCCGGGCCGAGCCTGATTCCGGACGGGTGGCGCACCATCATCCGGTTCGCCGGGTCGACGAGCTCGCCGATCGGGACGCGGGCGACCGCCGCGACCTCGCCCGGGTGGCCGGGCGCCACCTCCGACGGCTCCCGCCACCAGCCGGCGACGGGCGTGATCCGGTATTCGCTCCGCGACAGGTACAGCTCGGGCAGGGAGCAGAGGACGTCCACGCCGGACGGTTCGACGCCCGCCTCCTCCCACGCCTCGCGCAGCGCTGCCGAGACGGGCCCGTTGTCCTCGGGGTCGATGCGGCCGCCGGGGAACGCCGGCTGCCCGGCGTGGTTGCTCAGCGTGGCCGCGCGCTCGGTGAGCAGGACGTCGGGACCTTCGGGCCCCTCGCCGAACAGGATCAGGACGGCGGCCTCACGGGCGGTGGACGCGGGCCGGAACATCGGCGGCACCTGCATCCGCGGCCCCTCGGTACGGAACCGGTCGAGCCACGGGGGGCAGCTAAGGGCGTTCTCGGTCACGTCCAGATCAACTCCGGAACCCCCGCGTTCCTTCCCGCCAGGTCTCCCCGCACGCCGGACCTCATGAGAAAGGTCCGGGCTTGACGAGCTTGCGCGCGGTCTCCTCGTCGGTCGGCCCTTCACCGAACGACGGGCACAGCCGTGCGAGCGGGCAGGCGCCGCAGGCGGGACGGCGCGCATGGCAGATGCGGCGGCCGTGCCAGATCAGCCTGTGCGACAGCATCGTCCACTCCTTGCGCGGGAACAGCGAGCCGATCTCCTGTTCGACCTTGACCGGGTCGTCCTCGGCGGTCCAGCCGAACCGCCGCGCGAGGCGTCCGAAGTGGGTGTCGACGGTGATGCCGGGGACGTCGAACGCGTTGCCCAGGACGACGTTGGCCGTCTTGCGCCCGACGCCGGGCAGGGTGACGAGGTCGTCGAGCCGTCCCGGGACCTCGCCGCCGAACCGGTCGCGGAGCGCGGCGGACAGCCCCATCACCGACTTGGTCTTGGCCCGGAAGAACCCGGTGGGCTTCAGGATGGCCTCGACGTCCTCGGGGTCGGCGGCGGCGAGGTCCTCCGGGGCGGGGTACTTGGCGAACAGCGCCGGCGTGGTCAGGTTGACGCGCGCGTCGGTGGTCTGCGCCGACAGGACGGTCGCGATGAGGAGCTGGAAGGGGGTGCCGAAGTTCAGCTCGCAGTGCGCGTCGGGGTAGGTCTCGGCCAGGATCCGGTTGATCCGCCGCGCCCGCCGGACGAGCGCGAGCCGCGTCTCGGGCGTGCGCCCCGCGCCGCCCCCGGCCG
>NZ_SMKB01000475.1:0-1534 GCF_004348575.1 Actinomadura sp. 7K534 | reverse complement strand
GACATGATGGCGACGCCGCCGGCGAGGGCGAGGTCGGTTTCGTGGTTGTGGAGGGATTGGCAGGCGAGGTGGAGTGCGACGAGGGAGGAGGAGCAGGCGGTGTCGATGGTGAGGGCGGGTCCTTGGAGGCCGAGGGTGTAGGCGAGGCGTCCGGAGGCGATGCTGGGGGCGCTGCCGTTTCCGAGGTGTCCTTCGTAGGGGGTGGGGATGGTGGTGAGGCGGGCGGCGTAGTCGGCGTACATGACGCCGGTGAAGATGCCGGTGCGGGTGTTGTGGAGGGTGGTGGGGTCGATGTGGGCGTTTTCGATGGTTTCCCAGGCGGTTTCGAGGAGGAGTCGTTGTTGGGGGTCGGTGGCTTGGGCTTCGCGGGGGCTCATGCCGAAGAAGTCGGCGTCGAAGTGGTCGGCGTCGTGGAGGAAGCCGCCGTGGCGGGTGTAGGTGGTGCCGGGGTGGTCGGGGTCGGGGTGGTAGAGGTCGGTGAGGGGCCAGCCGCGGTTGGTGGGGAATTCGCCGATGGCGTCGTGTTCTTGGGTGACCAGGTCCCATAGTTGCTGTGGGGTGGTGACGCCGCCGGGGTAGCGGCAGCCCATCCCCACGATCGCAATCGGCTCGTCCGTGGCCGTCGCCCTCACGCTCACGGATGTGCTCGTGAGCGTCTCGAGGAGCGTTCCTCTTAGCTCCAGGGCGAGCGCCCGCGGTGTGGGGTGGTCGAAGACGAGGGTTGCGGGCAGGCGGTGCCCGGTGGCGGCGGCGAGACGGTTGCGCAGTTCGATGGCGGTGAGGGAGTCGAACCCGAGCTCGTTGAACTGCCGGTCCGCGCCGATCCCGTCGGGGCCGGTGTGGCCGAGAACGGCGGCGATGCTGCTCCGGACCAGGTCGAGAAGGTGCTCCTGCTGCTGATCGGGGGTCAGCGTGCCCAGGTGATCGGCCAGGCTCGCGCTACTGCCGGCGCTGGGACGGTGAGCACCGCCGACGAGTGACCTCAGGAGCGGTGGCGGCGGGACGCTGATACCGCGCGCGCTGATCGGGACGGCGATCAGGTGAGGCCGGGGTGTGGCGAGGGCCGCGTCGAGGAGTTCGAGGCCCTGCTCGTCGGTGATGGGGCTCATGCCGACGCGCAAGATCCGGTTGCGGTCGGTGTCGGTGAGGTGCCCGGTCATGCCGGTGTCCTGCTGCCAGTAGCCCCATCCGATGGACTGGGCGGGCAGCCCTTCGGCGTGCCGGTGAGCGGCCAGGGTGTCCAGGAAGTGGTTGGCGGCGGCATAGGCGGCCTGGCCGGGCGAACCGAGGGTGGACGCGGCGGAGGAGAACAGGACGAAGGCGCTCAGGGGGAGGTGGCGGGTGTGGTGGTGCAGGTTCCAGGCGGCGTCGACCTTGGGGGCGAAGACCTTGTCGATCTGCTCGGGGGTCAGTGAGGTGGCGATGGCGTCGTCGATGACGCCGGCCGCGTGGATGACCGCGGTGAGGGGGTGGTCTTCGGGGATGTTCGCGAGGAGCCGGGTGAGCTGCTCGCCGTCGGCGGCGTCGCACGCGG
>NZ_SMKB01000474.1:0-1540 GCF_004348575.1 Actinomadura sp. 7K534 | reverse complement strand
GCCTGACCCCCCGCCGACACGTCCCCCCGCCTCATCTCGCTCCCGCCGAGCTCCACCTTCCCGCCGTGCCCGGTCATGCCCGGGGCAACGGAGACGGCCGATCGTGCCTCGATCCGGTGTGCACCGGGTAAGGGGCCGGCCAAGCCTGCCGCATTCGCCGGCCCGTGCCGCCCCGCCGGCGGGTTAATGGGACCCAGCGTCCGGCGGTTCCGTCCGGGCGGCCTCCCGAGGCCGCCCGGACGGGGACACCGCCGCGCGGGCAGGGAAGGACATGTCCATCAGGGGGGTGGGTCCCGTGCGTGACCCGGAACTGGTGTCGTGCGCGCAGCGCGCGGCGAGCGAATTGGAACGCGCGTGGTCGGAGTGGCGCCACGCGCGGGGGCTGGCCGAGGAGGTCTCGGAGTCCGTCGCCAGCTACGTCGCCCATTCGATCGACCACCCGTGGGGCCGTCCCCGCGTGGTGCTCGGCCTCGACGCGGACGAGGCGCGCGCCCTGGCCGCCCTGCTCGGCAAGGAGGACCCCCTCGGCTGACACCGGTTTGCCGGAGTTCGTTTGACGCGGCGTCGGCGGCGTGCAAACTGTGTGGGTCGATAACGAACCCGTCACGGAGGAACCGTCAGTGCGAGTCCATCGAGGCGGCCCGTGGGCCGCCGGCATCGCGCTGTGTCTCGGCGCGCTCACCGCGTGCGGGGGAACCTCCGGTGCGTCCGACGGCCCGAGTGCGCCGGTCAACCCGCCGCGGGCGGGAGCGCCCACCCAGCATGAGGACCGGACGCCCGCGGCCGCCGGGCGGGACGCCCAGGCGCTGGACGGCAAGGTGATCGTCATCGACCCCGGGCACAACGGGGGCAACGCCGACCACCCCAGGGAGATCAACAAGAAGGTCCGGATCGGCAACGGCAGCAAGGCGTGCGACACGACCGGCACCGCGTCCAACGACGGCTACCCGGAGCACGCCTTCACCTGGGACGTCTCGAAGCGCCTCGCGAAGCTGCTGCGCGCCGAGGGAGCCAAGGTCACGCTGACGCGCAAGGACGACGAGGGCGTCGGCCCGTGCATCACCGAGCGGGCCGCGATCGCGAACCGGCTGGACGCGGACGCCGCCGTCTCGATCCACGCCGACGGCAATTCGCGCGCGTCCGCCCACGGCTTCCACATCATCGAACCGGTCTCGATCGGCGGCAACGCCGGGATGGTGCCGGGCTCCCAGAAGCTGGGCAAGGCCCTCCGCGACGCCTACCGCGACGGCACCGGGATGCCCTACTCCAACTACCTCGGCGAGGAGGGCCGCGACCGGCGCGACGACCTCGGCGGCCTCAACATGTCGCGGGTCCCGAAGGTCTTCATCGAGTGCGGGAACATGCGCAACAAGGGCGACGCGGCCAAGTTCGCCAGCGCGCCGTTCCGCCAGCGCATTGCCGAGGCCCTGACGGAGGGGTTCAAGACCTACCTCAAGTGACCACCGCCCTACCTGCCTGAGCGACCCGGTGGGCTCGCGTTGGTGTGCCGCGGGGGGCCGGGAAGGCGGGAGGATGGGGG
>NZ_SMKB01000473.1:0-1540 GCF_004348575.1 Actinomadura sp. 7K534 | reverse complement strand
CGACCAACCCGGTCCCCACCGGGTGGCCCGCCTGCAGCGCCCCACCGGCCATGAAGCCCCCGGGCACCTCATCGCCAGGCTGAGCGCCCTCAGGATCGGCATCCGCAGCTCTCCCGGCCGCGGCCGGGGCGGAAGCGGCGCGACGCGCCGGACCGTCGAGACCACCCCCGACCTGGCCGTCCAGGTCCCGGTCCGATTCGGGAGGTGGGCGGAGGGAGGGGGCCGCCAGGTCCTCTTCCAGGACGGCGGCTATGCGGGCGGCGAAGACGAGGCCCTCCAGCAGGGAGTTGGAGGCCAGGCGGTTCGCCCCGTGGACGCCGGTGCAGGCGACCTCGCCGCAGGCGTAGAGGCCGGGGACGGTCGTGCGGCCGTGCAGGTCGGTGCGGACTCCCCCGCTCGCGTAGTGCGCGGCCGGGACGACCGGGATGGGTTCCGCCACGGGGTCGATGCCGTGGTGCCGGCAGGCGGCGAGGATGGTCGGGAAGCGGTTCTCCCACATCGCGGCGCCGAGGTGGCGGCCGTCCAGCAGCATGTGGGACGCGCCGGTCTCGCGCATCCGGTTCATGATGCCCTTGGCGACGACGTCGCGCGGGGCGAGTTCGGCGAGTTCGTGGCGGCCGAGCATGAACCGCTCGCCGGCGTGGTCGACGATGTGCGCGCCCTCGCCCCGGACGGCCTCGGAGATCAGCGGCTGCTGGCCCCGCGCGTCCTCACCGAGCCACAGCACGGTCGGGTGGAACTGGACGAACTCCAGGTCGGCGACCTCGGCGCCGGCGCGCAGGGCGAGCGCGACACCGTCGCCGGTCGAGACCTCGGGGTTCGTCGTGGCGGAGAACACCTGCCCGAGGCCGCCGGTGGCGAGCACGACCGCGCGGGCGCGGACGGCGCCGACACCGCCGGGCTGCCCCTCGCCCATGACGTGCAGGGTGATCCCGGCCGCGCGTCCGGCGCCGTCTTTCAGCAGGTCGAGGACCAGCGCGTGCTCGATGACCTCGACGCCGGAGTCCTTGAGCGCGGCGAGGAGAGCGCGGCTGATCTCCGCGCCGGTGGCGTCCCCGCCGGCGTGGGCGATGCGGCGCCGGTGGTGGCCGCCCTCGCGCGTCAGCGCGATCTCGCCGCCGTTGGAACGGTCGAAAGCGGCGCCGAGCCCGATGAGGTCGCGGACGGCGTCCGGCCCCTCGGTGACCAGCGCGCGGACGGCGTCCACGTCGCACAGCCCGACACCGGCGGTGAGCGTGTCGGCGAGGTGGTCTTCGGGGGAATCGTCGGGCGCGAGCGCGGCGGCGATCCCGCCCTGGGCCCAGCGGGTGGATCCCGCGTCCAGCAATGCCTTGGTGACCAGGAGCACGCGCCCGCGAGAGCGGCAGCGGAGCGCGGCGACGAGCCCGGCGATGCCGGAGCCGATGACGACGACGTCGGTGTCGGTGGTCCAGCCGGGGGCGGGGGCGTACAGAACCGAAGGGATCACGAGCCCTCCTCGGGATCGGTTCTCGTCATTATGACCCTAACCCCGATCCCGCCACCCGGCCGCCCCCCGCAC
>NZ_SMKB01000472.1:0-1548 GCF_004348575.1 Actinomadura sp. 7K534 | reverse complement strand
AAACGCCCAGCTCAAGAGCTGGCGAATCCTCCGCAAGCTCCGCTGCAGCCCCGGCAAGGCCGGCCACCTCGTCAAGGCCATCGCCGTCCTACAGAACTACGAGATCACCCGAGGATGAAAAAGGTTCCAGGTACAGCCCGAGCGTCCACGGCAGCACCCCGAACGTCGGACGCCCCGTCAGCGCCATGAGCTGCGCGAGCCCCGGCTCCAGCAATTCCCCGGCACCCCGGAACTTGTTGATGACGAAGCCCGCGATCAGCGCCTGGTCCTCGGGGTCGAGCAGCGCCACCGTCCCGTACAACGACGCGAAGACACCACCGCGATCGATGTCGGCCACCACGATGACCGGCAGATCCGCGGCCCTGGCGAACCCCATGTTCACGATGTCGCCGCCCCGCAGATTTATCTCGGCGGGACTACCGGCCCCTTCGCAGATCACGACGTCATAGTCAGCGCGCAGCTCCGCGAAACTGTCCTGCACGACACCGTGGAGCCACTCCTTGCGCTCCCCGTACTGCAGCGCGTCGACCTCCGCCACAGGCCGCCCCAGAACCACGATCTGACTGCGCCGGTCGCTCCCCGGCTTGAGCAGCACCGGGTTCATCACGGCCCTGGGCTCGACGCCGGCCGCCTGTGCCTGCATGTACTGCGCCCGCCCGATCTCCGCCCCGTCGCCCGTGACCATCGAGTTCAGCGACATGTTCTGGGCCTTGAACGGCGCGACCTTGACGCCCTTCCTCGCGAGCCACCGGCACAATCCCGCCGTGACAACGCTCTTGCCCGCGTCCGAGGTGGTCCCCGCGACCAGAAGCCCCGTCACCTGAGGCTCCAGATCACGGCCGCGGCCGCGAACGTCACCGCCGCCGAAAGCCGGACGGCCTTGCGAATGTCCCGCACCTCTGGGGCCCGGCCCTCCCCCATCTCTGGCCGCTTCTCGACGCGTCCCCCGTACTCGTTCACGCCCCCGAGCCGCACCCCGAGAGCCCCGGCGAAAGCGGCCTCACAACGTCCGGCATTGGGACTCGGATGATTGCCGCCGTCCCGCAGCAGCACCCGCCACGCACCGCGTCCCGAACAAAGGGCGACCAATCCTCCGGTCACCCGGGCGGGCACCCAATTGACGGCATCGTCCAGCCGCGCCGCGGCCCACCCGAACCGCTCGTACCGTGAATTCCGGTACCCGACCATCGCGTCGAGCGTGTTGACGGCCCGGTACACGAGCACCCCCGGAACACCCGCCACGGCACCCCAGAGCAACGGCGCGATGGACGCGTCCGACGTGTTCTCCGCCACCGATTCGACTACGGCCCGGGTCAGCCCTCCGGCATCAAGCCCCCGCGGATCCCGAGCACACAGATGAGGGAGCCTTTCCCTGGCCGCCTCCAAATCCCCCCGCTCCAAGAACCGCGCCATGACGAGCCCCTCGCGCCCCAACGACGTCCCCCCGAGCACAGCCCAGGTAACGCCCGCGGTAGCCAGCCCATGCGCGACACGCCCCCGCGCGACCCGCTCGATCCCAACGCCGAGCGCCCCCGCACCCCCCACAAG
>NZ_SMKB01000471.1:0-1581 GCF_004348575.1 Actinomadura sp. 7K534 | reverse complement strand
GGGGCGGCCGGTGCAACCGGCCGGGGCGCGGCGGTGTTGAGCGGATGTGACGGTTACGGACGAGGTACCCACCTCCCACGCGGGCGGCGCCGCCGACACGGCGGGCGCGCGGGTCGTCGCGGCGCTGTCGGACGACCTGGACGCCGGGTTCGCGGTGCTGTACGAGGTGTACCGGGGCGCGGTGTTCTCGACCGCGCTGCGGCTGTGCGGGCGGTGGGCCGAGGCCGAGGACCTGTCGGCGGAGGCGTTCCTGCGCGCCTACCGGGCGCTGTGCGGGTACGGGCCGGAGCGGATCGCGGCGCTGCGGCCGCGGGCGTGGCTGCTGACGATCCTGGCGAACGTGTGGCGCAACAGCCTGCGGTCGGCGTCGCGGCGGCCGCAGGCGGGCCCGATCGAGGAGGCGCCCGATCCGCCGGACCCGGGCGAGGGCGTGGAGGACGCCGCCGCGCGCCGCGAGACGGGCCGGGAGCTGGCCGCGCTGCTGGCGCGGCTGCCGCACGACCAGCGCGCCGCGGTGGTGCTGCGGCACGTCACCGACCTGCCCGTCGCGGAGATCGCCGCGGTGCTCGGGATGCCGGAGGGCACCGTCAAGTCGCACATCTCCCGGGGCCTGGCGCGGCTGCGCGTGCTGCGCGGCGCCGGGCGGCCGGGCGAGGAGCAGAAAGGGGGCGTCCGATGACCACGGACGAGCGCGGGGCCGCGGGGCCGCCGGGCGGTGACCCGGCGGACGGGCTCGCCGCGGAGCTGGCGGGGCTGGGCGCCGACGCGCCCGCGGGGCTGCTGGACCGCGTCGCCGCGCGCCGCGTCCACGTCCCCGGGCCGCTGCCGGGCCCGCACGCCGATGTGCAGGTCGCGTTCACCGACCACGGTGTCGCCTACCTGCGCGCCGGGATGGACGAGGCGGAGTTCGCCGCCGCGTTCCGCGCCCGGTTCGCGCGGCCGCTGCTGCCGGCCGCGGCGCCGCCCGCCGGGCTGGTGCCGGCGCTGCGCACCGGCCGCCCGGGGGGCCTGCGGCTGGACCTGCGCGGCCTCGGCGAGTTCGAGGCGGCGGTGCTGCGCGCCGCCGCGCGGATCCCGCGGGGGCAGGTCCGGCCGTACGCGTGGGTGGCGCGGATGGCGGGGCGGCCGCGGGCGGTCCGCGCGGTGGGGTCGGCGCTGGGCCGCAACCCGGTCCCGCTGCTGATCCCGTGCCACCGGGTGACCCGCTCGGACGGGACGCTGGGCGAGTACGTGTTCGGCGCGGAGGCCAAGGAGCGGCTGCTGCGCGGCGAGGACGTCGACGTCGACGGGGTCGCCGAGCTGGCGCGGCGCGGGGTGCGGCTGGTCGGCAGCGACACCACCGGGATCGTGTGCTACCCGACGTGCGGCGACGCGCGGCGGATCACGCCCGCGCACCGGCGCGGGTTCGGGGACCTGTCCGCCGCGCTGGCCGCGGGGTACCGGCCGTGCCTGCGCTGCCGCCCCGGCGACCCCGGCCCCGGCGGCCCCGGCTTCGCGTGATCACCCGTCCCGCCTGATCGCGCGGGTCCCGGCGCGCGACACCGCGCACCGGGAGCCTGGCCGGGGCGCGGTGGGCGGAAC
>NZ_SMKB01000470.1:0-1586 GCF_004348575.1 Actinomadura sp. 7K534 | reverse complement strand
CTGGCCGACAAGACATCCCATGCGGTTAGCGTGTCAAGCCGCGGCGAGGGTGCGGGCTGCGAACGCGGTGGCCTCCTGGTAGGGCTGTTGGGTGTGCAGGCAGTGGTGCAGGCAGCCGAGCAGGCGGTTGAAGGTGTTGCGCAGCGCGGCGGTGTGGCTGTCACCGGTCTGGCGTCGTCGCTGGTAGTGAGCGTGAGCGCCGGGTGAGGCGGTCAGCGCCGAGAACGCCCACTGGTAGCCGGCGGTGGCCAAACGCTGATTCTTGACGCGCCGGTGCATCACGATCACGCGCTTGCCTGAGGCGCGGGTGACCGGGGCCGCCCCGGCGTAGGCTTTCAGGGATCTGGCATCGGCGAACCGTGAGCGGTCATCGCCGATCTCGGCGAGCACCCGGGCGCCGGTGAGTCGACCGAGACCGGGCAGGCTGGTGATGATCTCGGCGTCCGGGTGCTGGTCGAAAGCCTCTTCGGCAGCTGCCGCGAGTTCTTCGGCGTTGACGCAGGCGGTATCGAGGGCCCGCAGCAGCGCCACCGCCCTGCGGCCCATCGCCTGCTCGACCGGCGACGGCTGACGCAGATGCTCGCTGGTCAAGGCCTGGTGGATGCGGGCCGCCCGGGCGGTCACGCCGCGTTGCCGACCGGCCTGGCGCAACAGGTCGGCGATCTGCTGCACCGACATGGCCGTGGCGGCGGCCGGTGTCGGCGCCGCCGCCAGGATCGCGCGGGCTTCGGGGCGCATGATGCCGCCTCGGGCATCCCGGAACGCCGCCAGGAAGGCCGGGTAATACTCCCGCAGTAGCGAGCGCAGCTTGTTGTGCGCCTGGGTGCGGTCCCAGACCGCGTCCTGCTGAGCGCGCGCCAGCACGGTGACCGCTTGGGCGAGTTCGGAGTCGGCCGGCAACGCCCGGTGCGCGGCCATGTCGGTGCGCAAGATGTTGGCCAGCACCACCGCATCGCCGTGGTCGGACTTCTTACGTGAGACCGTGTGCCGTTCCCGATAGCGGGCAACTGCCATCGGGTTGATGACGAACACCGGCCGCTCCCCGGCCCGCAGACAGGCCACCAGCAGCCCCCGCGAGGTCTCGATCGCCACCGGTATACGAGCGTCCGGGCCGTCACCGGCTTGGGCGAGCATCTCCAGCAATCGCCCGAACCCGGCCGCGTCATCACTGATGCGCTGCCGGGCCACCAGCCCGCCGTCGCCATCGACGATCACCACGTCGTGGTGCTGCTCAGACCAGTCGATACCGCAGAACACCGCCATAGGCATCACCCCAGATCATCGCGTTGCACTTGCGCCAGCTGTGATCACGCCGCGGCCTAATGACAGGACTCGCAGTCCACCATCCCACCAGCGGTTCGTGACCTCAGGCACTCGCAGGCCCTCCCACTTGCTCAAGGGCTCACCGGCCCCGGTACACGCAAGAGACGATCCTGCGAGCGGCTCAAGCCACGCATACCAAAGGCCCGACCCCGTCATGGCCGGAACGGACCGACCGCTCTTGTCGCAGCGCTACCAGCGCCGCCTACTCACCAGGTCTCCACCGCCGACCACGGGGCCGGGCCCTACCTGCTCATTAGGCCTAC
>NZ_SMKB01000469.1:0-1591 GCF_004348575.1 Actinomadura sp. 7K534 | reverse complement strand
CCCACATCGGGGGTCCGGGGGTCGTCCCCCGGGGGAAATGACGGAGGACCCCCGGCCCACGCACTCCGTGGGCATGGTTCGCCCAGGTCCGTAGGGCGGGCGGGACTCGAACCCGCGACCGGGAGATTATGAGTCTCCTGCTCTGACCAGCTGAGCTACCGCCCCACAGCGTCCCCCCAATGACGGTCGGGGCGTTGCCGGGTGTCATCTTAGCGGTGCGAAAAAGGCGGCTGCCACAGTCTTTCGGGGGGTGTTGGGGGTGCGCGCGGGGTCCTACTTCGGGTGGTGCGATGTCATACCTGGTACCGAGTGACGGGGGCGGTGACCCGTCGGTAGGGTCCCGCGTATGTCGAGACGCATCCTCGTCCTCGTTTCCGGGTTGCTGGCGCTGGTGTTGACCGGTGGGTGCAGCTGGGGCGGGTCGGACGAGCCCGCTGAGAAGGCGGATTTCGATGCCGCGCAGACGCTGCGGCAGGCCGCGCAGGCGATGGGCGATCTGAAGAGCGTGGCGTTCACGGTCGCGTCGGAGGGGCGGACTCCGGTGATCGTGAAGGGCGGCGATCTGAAGCTGCTCCGGGAGGGGGACGCGGAGGGCACGCTGACGATCGAGCAGCAGGGCCAGAACGTGGAGATGAAGGTCGTCGCGGTGGGCGACAGCATCTATCTGGACGCGGGGACGGGCGGCTGGCGGAAGCTGCCGAAGGCCCTCGCGGCGAGCATGTACGACCCGTCGGCGGTGCTGGATCCGGAGCGCGGGATCGCGAAGCTGCTGGGGTCGGCGGCGGGGCCGGAGCCGCAGGCGGTGGAGAAGGTCGGCGGCAAGGACGCGTACCGGGTGGGGGCGACGTTGCCGAAGGAGCAGATATCTGGGCTGATTCCGGGGATCAACGCGGATCTGGACGGTCAGGTCTGGGTGGACCGGGCGACTCATCGGCTGGTGAAGGTGCGCGGGGCGTTCCCGGAGGACAAGGGCGCGGTGGTGATCTCGTTCACCGAGTTCGACGCGCCGTACGAGATCAGCGCGCCGAAGTGAGGTCGCGTCGCCGGGTCGCGATCGGTGCGGGCGGCGCGGTGGTGCTGCTGGCCGCGCTGGACGCGTACGTGGTCACGACGATCCTGGTGCCGGTGGTCAAGGATCTCGGGATTCCGGTGAACCGGCTGGAGCGGGTGACGCCGGTCCTGTCGGGGTTCCTGCTGGGGTATGTGGCGGCGATGCCGCTGCTGGGGCAGTTGTCGGACCGGTTCGGGCGGCGGCCGCTGCTGCAGGCGTGCCTGGTGTTCTTCGCGGTCGGTTCGGTGGTGACGGCGGTGGCCGGCGATGTGCCGCTGCTGACGGCGGGGCGGGTGGTGCAGGGCGTCGCGGGCGGTGCGCTGCTGCCGGTGACGATGGCGCTGGCGGGTGATCTGTGGGACGAGCGGCAGCGGCCGGTGGTCCTGGGCGCGGTGGGGGCGGCGCAGGAGCTGGGCAGTGTGCTCGGTCCGCTGTACGGGGCGGGGATCGCGGCGGTCATGGAGTGGCGGGCGATCTTCTGGATCAACCTTCCGCTGGTGCTGCTGGCGATGGTCGCGGTGCAGTACGCGGTGCCGGGCG
>NZ_SMKB01000046.1:0-39560 GCF_004348575.1 Actinomadura sp. 7K534 | reverse complement strand
CCCACGATCCGGTACAGTATCCCCAGCACGGAGGCCCCACCGGCCCCGCACGCGGGTGTAGTTCAATGGCAGAACTTCAGCTTCCCAAGCTGACAGCGCGGGTTCGATTCCCGTCGCCCGCTCCACAGTTTCTGCAGGTCAACGCGCTGATCGCCGCATCGCGGACCCTCCGCCAAGATCTTTTATCACTCATCTATCACTGCGGACCGTCTGCGATCATGGTGGACGCGGTGACAACGAACGTCCGAACCGTCCGAGATGTGGCAGGGGCGTGATCGGCCGCCGCTGCTCCTCGTGACCACGCCGCGCCGAAGGCCGAATCTGACCGGTGCCGCCGCGCGCTGGGGCCGCCGGGCGTGGTCGACACCGCCGTTCCCGGCTGGTTCCTCATGTGTGACCTACGGGGGCACGCACGTCGGACTCCTCGATGATCGCCCTCAGGCGCCGGTTCGGCAGCCCCTCGGATGTGGGTTCGGGACTTCATGCGGCCAGCGGCAGCGTGATTGGCGACACGACGAACGAGAACTCCGCCCGTGCACTTCGACCCACAGGTCCTGACCGTCCTCAACTCGCCGGCCGAGAGTCGCAGCCGGGAGCGGCTGAGTCACCAAACTGTCACGCAGGAGTAGAACGGGAGGACTCTGAGTCTAGGAGGCTGCTCAACACATCCTCGTCAGTAAATGCGGTTTGACGATGCTTTCATGGCGTCGTACTCTGAGGGAGCTTTCAATGACATCCATCCTTCTGCTGAGCCGCTCCTCCCGCGATGCGTCGAAGAGCCCTTTATCCGTCGTAGGAGTAGGGCAACGCTGCTAGGGGCAGCCCAGCGCTGGATGTTCAGACACCCGGGGGTGTGTCCCATGTCTTCACCGACGAACGCAGTACGGCATCCGGAGACGCGGAAGAGTTCCCTGTACAGGCTCAGGACGCCTGAGGGACTCGACGTGGACCTGCGCGACATGATCCTCGGCCGTTACCGGTCGCGGGATGGGTACAGCATCGTGCCCTTCGAGCGCGAAGGTCTTACGGGGCTGGTGATCAGCGGCACGATCGCTCGTGGGCGTGCCGACTGGTGCGGTGTCCTCGAGAGCCTGACGGGGATTCCCGTCAATGAGGAGAACCGTTCCGCTTCTGGAGTGCTCCTCGTGCGCACGGAGCGAGCCGTCTACGCCCTGAGCTACGGCGTGGGACATCACATGATCGACCCGTTTCGCCTGGACCCCGACTTCGGCCTTGAGTTCGCTACCCGTTGCCTGGACGAGAACGGAGTCCTGCTCGTTCGCCGCCAGATCATGGACGCCCGCGGGCGCAGTGACGAGAACGCGGCGACACGCGGGGAACCCATCGACAGCTTCGGCATCGAGCGGGTCGGCGCAATCATCACCAAGATCAACGGAATGGTCTCGAAGGTGCCCTTCACCTACATGAAGGACCAGAAACGCCATGCCGTGCGCGTCGCGTGTAGGGACAGTTCGATCCAGCTTCCGCTGGCCACCACCATGGCCGATTTCGTGCAGGATCTACGGGCCATCGAGGACGTGTGTTCCCTGCCCGACCCTCTGCCCGAGCTCGGTTTCATCGACCGTATCCGATCGCTCAGGGGCAAGAGTGAGATCGTGCAGCGTCTGGAAGTGAAGCTGGAAGAGCTGCTCGCTGACCCGTCGGGCCCGCGGTTGGCGCTCGGCGTGCCCAGCGAGTGCTTGGACGGGTTTGCTAGCGCACAGACCTTCCAGGTCACCAGAGGAGTAAGGACAGAGACAGTCCAGGACCTGGACACGGAGACCTTGCTTACGTTCGTGCACGGACTCCCCGCTGGGCGCCGGCTCCGCGCGCTGAAGAACGTCCGCGTTCAGATGTTCAGTGACACCGACTGCGAGGACGCCGTGAGCGCCAGGATCTCGGGTCACCGCTGGCTCACGGCCGACGTATCAATCGGAGCCGGGCGCTACTTCTACTACCAGGGCAGCTGGTACGAGATTGGCGCGGAGTATCTCCAGTCCATCGAGGAGGAACTCACCGAGCTGTTCAGCCGTCCTGCGAGCGTCACCATGCCTCCGTGGCCTGAGCATTTGAAGGGCAAGGATGCCGAAGCCACCTACAACGGTGAGGTGGCTAAGCAGGAGGGCTACGCCCTCTTCGACAAGAAGACGATCGTTACGAAGAAGTTCAGGGGCGGCGGCCTGGAGCTCTGCGACGTGCTCGGCCCGCAGGGGCAGTTGATCCACGTGAAGCAGAGCAAGGACAAGACGGCTCCGCTGAACCATCTCTTCTCGCAGGGGACCGTCGCTGTCGAGGTTCTGCGGAACGACGAGGAGGTTCGCGCCAAGTTCTTGAAGGCCGTGGCTGCCCATGACCCTCGCCACCCCGTGCAGGAGGAGTTGGGGGCCCTCACGCTCGTCTACGCGATCCTCCTCAAGGAGGGGGAGTCGATCACCATCGACTCACTCTTCGCGTTCGCGCAAGTGTCGCTGCTCCAGTCCGTGCACCAGTTGCGTGCGATGAACGCGCGAGTGGAGATCGTCACCATCCGTCGATGACGATCCACTGGCCTAATCCGATGTGCGAAGACGGATGCGTTGGAGGATGTCGGCGATCTCGCGGGTGCGTTCGTCGCTGGGGCCGTTGATGACGAGGTGGTCCTGGTAGAGGGCCTCGAAGGCGTTTTCGGCGGCGGCCTTGTCGTCTGCGGCCAGCAGGAGCATGCCGATGCTGTGCCGGATGTCGAGTGCGAGTTCGCTGGCGTGGCTGCCTATGGCGGCGACGTCGTCGAGGAGTTGCCGGAACTGGTCGAGCGCGACGGTGTTCCGTCCGAGGTTGGCGCGGCAGAGGGCGGCGTAGCGGCGGGATTTCAGCGCGCGGTCGCTCGACGGCCCGGCGGTGCGGGCGTAGGCGTCGGCTAGGGCGTCGAACTCCGGGAGTGCGGTGCGCGAGTCTCCGCCGAGGTAGAGGATCAGCGCGCGGTGGAAGCGGAGCTTGAGCAGGTCCGGGCTCTCGGAGCCCAGCATCTTGGCGGCCGGGCCGATGACCGCTTCAACGACGTCGGCGGCTTGGGCGTACCGGCCGGAGCCGAGGAGCTCGGTCGAGTGCTTGAGGGCCTCGTCGATGGCGTTCCGGAGCTGGGGTGGCGGTGTGGTCGGTGCGTGCGGGACGGTCGGCGGCGTCGGGACGGGGGGCTGCTGTCGGGACGTGCGGCGGCGCGGGGCGTTCGGCTGCCGGTACAGCAGTGTGGGGTCGGGCATCTCGCCGAGGCGCGGGCTCGTGGGGAGCGCCGGCGAGCCGGGGGACGGCAGGAACGGGAGCAGACGCTCGTAGACGGCGTAGGCGTCGGCCGGTCGTTGTTCGGGCTTCTTGGCGAGCAAGGCCAGGACCAGTTCCTCAAGCTCCGGTGGCACGTCCGGACGCAGCCTGCGCAGCGGCTCGGGGGCGGCGGTGATGTGCTGCTTCCAGAGTTCGTACTGGCTGCTGCCGTTGAAGACGGGCGTCCCCGCCAGCAGTTCGTGCAGGACGCAGCCCAGCCCGTACAGGTCGCTCTGCGGGGTCACCTGGGCGGCGTTGACCTGCTCGGGGGACATGTAGGGGCTGGTGCCCAGCGGGACGCCCGTGACCGTGATCTTGGTGATGTCGCGGCGGAGGATCGCGGCGATGCCGAAGTCGAGGACCTTGACGGTGCCGTCGCCGGTCACCAGGACGTTGTCGGGCTTCAGGTCCCGGTGGACGACCGGGATCGCGTGCGCGTGGGACAGGACGGTGGCGATCTGCGCACCGGTCGCGGCGGCCCAGGCGATCGGCAACGGGTCGGCCGGGTCGATGTAGGAGCGCAGGTTCCTGCCCTGGATGTACTGCATCACCAGGTAGAGGCGATCCGCGGAGTCGGCGTCCAGGACCGCGTCGTACACCTGGGGGACGCCGTGGTGCTGGATGCGTGCGGTGACGCGCGCCTCGCGGCGGAATCGTTCAGCCAGGTCGGCGATGTGCTCCGGGGACAGCAGCATGTCGGGTCGGATGGCCTTGACGGCGACCTCGCGGTCCAGGACCGAGTCGTAGCCGCGCCAGATCGTGCCCATGCCGCCGGAGCCGATCTCCTCGATCAGTTCATAGCGGTCGGCAATGGTCCTGACCGGCATTCCTGCTCCGCGTGCACTCGCCCTGATTCGCCGCGGTCAAGTCTCGCGAGAGCGGTGATCGCCTGTCCAGCCGCCCTCCGATTCGCTCGGTGAACGGCTGGACGGGCGAAGGATCAGGCGACGCCGGCCTGTTCGCGCAGCAGTTGCCATGCCGCACGGCGGGCGCGGCTGTTGAGGGACGACTTGAATTCCGGGTCCGAGCCGAAGTACTTCTCACCGAGGGTGGCGATGGTGTCGACGTGGTCCATCATCTTGTCCTCGAAGACCTTGTCGAAGACCACCCCGAAGTTCTCCTGGTCGTTGTTGGCGACCGCGGCCTGTTTGACCTTGGGGTCGGCCATCGCCTCCTCGAACGGCTGGATGATGTCCTCTTCGGTGAACTCCGTGCCGAACTTGGCGTTGAACTTCTCGATCAGCTCTGTCAGTGGCGACTTCTCCGGCTCCTGCGCGCCGCCGGCGCCCTCGCCGAAGCCCTTCACCACCGTGGCGCCGTCGGGGGCGAGGCTCAGGTTGTGCTCGCCGGTCTTCTCCGTCCGCATGTGGCTGAGGTCGACCTCGCCGATGTCGACGCCGCCGTCGGCGCGCCGGGGAAGCCGGTTGAGCAGGTGCCGCCCGTACAGGTGGAGGCGCTCCAACTCGGCGTCGCGGTACGGGACGATCTGTGAGAGGAACCCGTACTTGCGCACGTAGTCGTTGAGGTTCGCGCGGAAGTCCTCTGCGGTCTCGTGGTCGTCGTCGTCCTGGCTGTCGATCAGCGCGGTGAAGCGCCCGACGGCCGGATGAAGCAGCCGGTACAGCTCGGCGTGCAGCTTCTCCCATCGTGCTGTCGAGCCGCCGGCCTTCTCCTCGGCTTCGAGGTAGGCGCGGGCGAACTCGTCCATTTCCGCGTTGACGAGGATGTGCGCCGACATGACCCGGCTCTGCGCGGTGTAGAGGAGGTTCGGGTCCGAGGGGAGGGTCATCGCCTCCTCGTAGTACGGACGGAACGCGTCCTGGATGTCTTCGGCGTCGTTGACGAAGTCCACGATTGCCAGGTCTGTCTGGCTCTTGCGGTCGGCGGTGCGGTTGAGCCGGGACAGCGTCTGGACGGCGGAGATACCGGCCAGCTTCTTGTTGACGTACATCGTCGTCAGCAGAGGTTGATCGAAGCCGGTCTGGTACTTCTCGGCGACGACGAGGATCCGGTACTCGGGCTTTCCGCGTCCGCCCGTCTGCGTGGTCAGGTCGTCGGCCCGCGTGTACGCGAACGCCTTGGGCAGGCCGCTCTCGGGCAGGCCGCCGTTCTCCTTGGACTCGGTGACCTCTTCCTTCTCGTAGGTGAGGGAACCGGAGAACGCCACCAGGACACCGATGCCGTATCCCATGTCCTCGATGTGCTGCTTGATCGCGCGGGACATCTGCACGGCGCTCTTGCGGGACGCGGTCACCACCATCGCCTTGGCGCGTCCGCCGAGCCGTCCCTGAGTGTGCGCCCGGAAGTGCTCCACGATGATCTTCGCGTGCTGCGCGACGGTCGAAGGATGCGTGATCGCGTACCGGGCCAGCAGCGCGTTCGCCTTGGACGGGTCGACCTCGCGCTCGTCGGGGTTGTTGTTGACGAGCTTCCAGTACGTGTCGTAGGTGACGTAGTTGCGCAGCGGGTCGAGGATGAAGCCCTCCTCGATCGCCTGCCGCATCGAGTAGGTGTGGAACGGCCGGTACGTCGGCTTGCCGGCCACGGTGTCCAGCGTCCCGAACAGCTCCAGCGTCTTGCTCTTGGGCGTGGCCGTGAACGCGAAGTAGGACAGGTTGGACGCCTGCGAGCGCTGCGCGGCCTTGCGCTCCAGCTTGGCCTCGACCGTCGTGGTGCCCTCATCCTCGTCGTCGGCGTCCAGGCCCAGGTCACGTAGGGCCGCCTTGACCGCCGTCGCCGCGTCCCCGGACTGGGACGAGTGTGCCTCGTCCACGACGATCGCGAACCGGTGCCCGGCGATCTCGGTGGGGTTGCGCTTCAGGAAGTCGATCAGTGCCGGGAACGTCTGCAGGGTGACGGTGATGATCTTGCCGGACTGTTGCGACAGTGCCTTGGCGAGCTGCTCGGACTTGGCGCCGATCTTCTCGTCGATCTTCACCACGAGCCCGGCCGTGTGCTCGAACGCGCCGATCGTCTCCCGCAATTGGGCGTCCAGGTTCCGCCGGTCGGTGATGACGATGATCTTGTCGAAGACCGGCGTCCCCGGCTCGACACCGTTCGCCACCGCCTCCGGGGCCAGGTCCGCCGCGTCCACGGACGTGTGCAGCGACGACAACCGGTGCGCCAACCACGCAATGGTGTTCGACTTGCCCGAACCGGCAGACGCCATCACCAGATAGTTGTGACCGGCCCCGTAGCGGGCGGCGTGCGCGGTGAGCTTCTTCACCACGTCCCACTGCTGGTAGCGCGGGAAGATCAGCGTCTTGCTCGTACGGCCGCCGGCGCTCCTGGTCTTTTGCTCGTGGACGAACCGCTGGAGCATGTCCAACCAGGTGTCGGGCTCCCAGATCCGCGTCCACAGGTAGGAGGTCGCGTACGTCCCCGGCTCGACCGGCGCCGGATTGCCCGCGCCGCCAGGCTGGCCCGGCCCTTCGGACCCGGTGTTGAACGGCAAGAACCGAGTCTTCTGGCCCCGCAACTGCGTTGCGACGAACACGAGATCGGGATCGACGCAGAAGTTTGCCACCACCCGCTGCCGGAAGATCAGCTCGCTCGGATCGCGGTCGCTGCGGTACTGCGCCTTGGCCTGCTCGACGCCCTGCCCGGTCAGCGGGTTCTTCAGCTCGGCCGTCGCGACCGGGATCCCGTTGACGAACAGCGCCAGGTCGAGCCGGTTGCCCTTGTCGGCCTGCTTGGTCGCGTACTCCAGCTCGCGTACGACCGTCAGCCGGTTGGCCCGGTACTCGTCCAGGACGGAGTCGTCCAGCACAAGGTTCGGCTTGAAGTACGCGACCCGGATCAGGACACCCCGATCCTTCACACCCTTGCGCAGGACGGTGAGCATCCCGTCCTCGGCAATCGCCTTGTCGAGCCGCTTAGCGAAACCGACCTGCGCGGCCTCGGTGCTGTTCCCGTAAAGCATGACGAGCCGTTCCCACTCGTCGCCCTGTGTGTTTCCAATGAAGGTGAAGAGCTGCCGCGTGTCCAACCCGAGTTCCGGCCGGTAGTCACGCGGATCGCCTTCCAGCCAGCCACCCTTGAGCATCGCCGCGACGATCGCGTCCCCGAACGCCCTCTCGTCATGCACCGGACTCATCGCCTACTCCGCTTCGTTGCGATCGAAGATCTCCAGAGCCAGGTCCCAGAGCGACTTGTCGTTCAGCCACCACCGCCTCGGCCCCTGCACGGCGCTGGGAGAGCTCTCGTAACCAGCGAGCTCCCATATGTGTATGACAAGGCCGGTCGGAGAGTACGTCTCACCGTCATATGCCCACAGCAGGCACTTCCTGCGCTCGTTCATCCAGGTGGCCGTCTTGCGCCGTGGGTCCTCGGCAAGCCATCCCTCCACCGCCAGGACCTCACCGCTGCTTCCCGGACGGTAGACCAGCGGGGTCCCGTCATCGATGGCCCGCGCGTTGACCAGCGTTGGAACCGCGTTAGGCCGACGCTGTTTGCGTGATTTTTGCTTCGGCGGAACATAGTCGGCCGGCAGTTCTGGAACATCCTGGCCCTTCCGGATGTCGTCCAGCACCGCCTTCGCAAGGTCCTTGCACCTGGTCTCGTCCGCGAAAGTCGCGGTGAGAAAAGAGTTCTTTCCGTATCTGGCGTCGACGTGATAGACGAGCCACGGAACCACGGTCTCAGTTAGGTCAGGGATCTCCGCGAGCACGGCCCGCTCGTCGAAGTCAACCTCGTCGATCTCTTCGAGGTCCAGAAGCTGGAACACCAGATGGGTGATGAACAGCTCGCCGCGCCTCGTCATGTCCTTGGCCCGTCCGTGGAGCCGTTCGCGCAGCGACTCCAGCGTGTTGCGGACGACCTGTCTTCCCTGGACGAGACGCCAGATTCGGTAGGCTGTCGGCTCCTCGCCGAACAGTCGCTGGTAGGCGCCGCTCGGTCCGCGCTCCCAAAGATTGTCGATCCCCTGCTCGGCCCGGACGGCCAGCTCCGGCGACCGGTGGGCGCAGGCGAGGGCGATCGCCGCGTGGTCGACGGAGATCTCCGTGTCGGGCAGCTCTCCCCGTCCTCGCTTGATGACATAAACCTTGTTCAGCGACAGCAAGAAATCCCCGCGAATCCGCGCCTGCGTGTCGTCCAAGGCGATGAAGTCACGCTGCGAGACGGCGTTCTGCGTATTCGTGGTCTCCGTGATTTGCTTCGCGTAGGCCGGACGGTCCTGGCCCAGGGAGATGGCACGGACGGTTACGTCCGCTTCGTCGACCCGCTCCGCGTTCTCCTGCATCGCCTCGTGGATGGCGAAGACGGTCTGCGCGCCGTTGACCACGCTGACGCCGTTCATCCTTAACGTGACTGGCTCGTCGGGACGGCGCCGCCCCAGCCAGTAAGGCTCGATACTGTCGCACAGCACGGTGATGCCGTTGTTGAAGTACCAAAAGTTCTCCGGCTCGGTGAGCAGGGTCTTCTTGATGCCACTGTTGATGCTGGTCAACCCCAGCGAGTCCCGGACGTTCTGCTCGAACAGGACGTCGCCATGGTCGCTGAACCATCGGGCGATGTCGCGGGCTGCGACGGTTCCATGCCAAGCCTCGAAAGGAGTGCCGCGCCTGAGCCAGCCCGACATCGTGGCCTCGACGTTGACCGGGGAAGGCGACAGGTCCTCGCGCAGCTGCTGATGAAACTCGGCGTCGCCGATGACGAGGTAGTTGAGCATCGGTCCGTGAGTGTTGAACTCGGCGCGAGTGCGCTCAAGGACGTCTTGGACCGCCTGCGACGGCGTAGCCAACCCCATCACCGCGACGACCAGCGTGATCTGGAGGCGGGGATCGCTCATCGCGGCATCCAGCCGCATCTTGAAAGGAGCGAACCTGTCGTTGAACGGTCCTTCGAACTCACGCCGTTCGATGAGCCGCAGGCCCTCGATGAACTTCAGGACTTCCCCGAGGTCCATCTTTGCCCGGCCCGCGTCGCTCCACTTCGCTTGGACGAGCCAGACATGACTTGAGGCGTCGTCCACCGCGACGGCATCAATGCCCTGATCGTTCTCGCCGTCGGTAACGGCACGACCCGCGGTTTCATAGTCGCACCCGGCCACCCGGCGCACCGCCGAAGCCGCCAGGGCACGAGAGAGGAACCGCTGTTCCCAGGCGTTCCCCCGGTATCCCTTCAGATCCTCCTCGTAGATCAGCCCCTTGTAATCCCGGAGTAGCGCCTGCCGTACATGCTGTACCTGCGTGGGAATGCGGGGACCACCATCCTGCTTCGAAGCCATCCGCGCCTCGACCTCCTCATATCCACCACGTTGTTCCAGCAACAGCCATCATTAAGCCGCAAAGGCAGCGTTCCGATGACCGGAGTTCACGCACAATGGCCGTTCCAGGCCACCTTTCGCCGCTATAAGGGGCGCCTCTAGCCCGCAACCCCACGGTCGGATGCCGTGGACACATCGAACTGCCCCGTAACCGCCGCCGTAATCAACGCCCGCCGCCGCTCCGCTAGCAAGATGCTTTGCTGTCTAACCCTGTCCATTAGTCGGTCGACACGTTCGTTGTTCTTGCGAATGCGTCGCACGATATCGACCTGTTCTTTCCGTGTAGGGGGTAGTGGAATGCGTAGCGCCTGCAGGTCAGGGACATAGATTGTTTTATGCGTTGATCCCATCGCCAAGCGGCCCAGGAGATCTTGGCGCATCGCACGCAGACACCACAGCAGGTAGAACGGCTCCAGCCTTGGTCCACACGTCCAGGTCACGAAGTCTTGACTCGTGGCCATGTCATGTCCCATGACTGCCGAGTATCCCGCTGAAGCGGTGCGGCAGAGTACAACGGTGCCCTTGGGGTGCAATTCGGCCGCAGAATTCTGTAGGCCGATCTCGCTAATCTTTTCCCTGGTCTCGACTATAACTTCGGCTCTGTCGTCCCGAACTTGCTGAACCTCGCCAGTGGTGATCCATGGGATTGTGCATTCCTGCCACCACTCTCGCCTTGAGCGGCTTGGCGTGTGGCCGCTTCCCATGCGAGCAAGCAATCCGACGCGTACCTCATCCCATGACTGCGGGACCTCTTCAAGCCACGCCAACGTAGATCGACGCTTCTGGATTTCGCTCCCTCCTGATACTTCGTCGATGACCGCCGTGGCCCGGCGCTCGGCGAGCCGCTCAAGAAGGCGTTCGTTTGTGGATGCGAACCGGTCGATACGGGCGGTCTCTGTGTCGAGGAAGTCGGCGATGCGCCGCTGCTCCTCGATCGAAGGAATTGGGAGAGGGGCGTTGGATAGTCTTTCCCGATTGAGTTCTATCTGATTTGTTGCGCCAACGATGAGAGCTGAGTGTATATAATCTTGAAACGTCTGAGAGTTTAGCCAGTAGTACGTGAAACGGGAGTTTGCAACTCGGTTATCGGTGCGAACGATGGTGACATGACTATCCGCCATGCATGGGATGTTGTCGGGTGCGCCATCGAAGAAACCGACGCGACCGAGAGTTCCCTTCCCTGTAGAGTTGACGAGAATATCATTGGCCTCTAGATATCCCTTGAGTTCAGAGGCGGGGCCTTTATAGCTATGGAATCGAGTGCGTGACCAGTCCAGATACCCGTACTGATTCGCAGCCTGACTGATTGCTCGTATTGGTCCGTCATCAACGTACTCTGGTGCGGTACCGCGGCTGAGGTAGGTAACCACTTTCTTGAGCCTGTCGACTGACCAGTCTTCGGGGAGCGCGGCGCCAAGCACGTCAGTCATTCGGTCACCTCGTTGAGGAGGGTCTGGATTTCGGCTTCCAGGGCCTTCAACTCTGCGTCGATCTCCGCAAGGGGCCGCGGGGGTTTGTAGACGTAGAAGTGGCGGGTGAAGGGGATCTCGTAGCCGGTTTTGGTTTTGGTGTGGTCGATCCAGGCGTCGGGGACGTGTGGAAGGACTTCGCGCTTGAGGTAGTCCTCGACGTCCTCGTCCAGCGGGACGTTCTCGTAGTCGCGTAGGTCGGTGTCGGGTTCGATGACGCCCTTGCGGACGTACTGGATCTCGCCTTCGGAGTCGCGGACGCCGATGGCGTCGCGGACGGCCTTGGCGAACGGCGCGCCGGGCGGCCACTGGAGGCCGGCGTCCACGACGGCGCCCATGAGGGCGTTCAGCATCTCCGCCTTGGTCGGCCAGGTGGTGCCGAGGAGCGGGCGCACCGCGTCGATGAGCTTGTCCGCGTGGTCGAACTTCTGAACCGGCTTGGCCGCCTTAAGGGCCGCGAGGGTCTCGTCTGTCAGCTCGAAGCGCAGCTTGAGGGGGCGTTCGACGGTGATGCGGTGGTAGCCGAAGTCCTGGTTGCGGAAGACCTTCACCTTGCCGTGCAGCGGGTGTTCGGGGTCGTCCGCGACCTCCAGGGCTTCGCCGTAGAGCTGGGTGATCTCGGCGATGTGGTCGGGGCGACCGTCCTGGCCGTCGCCGATCTCCTTGCGCTTGTCGCCGAGGGACTTGCGCATCTTCTGCCAGTAGTCCCGGGCGTCCAGCAGGATGACCTTGCCCTCGTGGTCGGCCTGCTTGCGGCTGGTGACGATCCAGAAGTACGTCGAGATGCCGGTGTTGTAGAACAGCTGGTCGGGCAGGGCGACGATCGCCTCCAGCCAATCGTTCTCGATGATCCACTGGCGGATGCGGGACTCTCCGGACTCGGCGGCGCCGGTGAACAGCGGGGAACCGTTAAAGACGATCGCGACGCGGCTGCCGCCGGCCTCCCGCGGCTTCATCTTCGAGATCATGTGCTGGAGGAACAGGAACGAGCCGTCGTTGATGCGCGGGAGCCCGGCCCCGAAGCGTCCGGACTCGCCGAGCGTCTCGTGCTCGTGCTCGACCTCCTCCTTGACCTTCTTCCACTCGACGCCGAACGGCGGGTTGGCCAGCAGGTAGTCGAACTTGGCGGTGCGGTGGCCGTCGTCGCTGAAGGAGTTGCCGAACGCGATGTTGTCCGGTTCCTGGCCCTTGATCATCAGGTCGGACCGGCAGATGGCCCACGACTCGGGGTTGAGTTCCTGCCCGTAGACATCGACGGTCGCGTCCGGGTTGAGGGAGGTGATGTACTCCTGGGTCGTGCTGAGCATCCCGCCGGTGCCGCAGGCCGGGTCGAGCACCTTGCGGACGACGCCGGGGACGCTGAGCGCGTCGGCGTCCGGCGCCACCAGCAGGTTGACCATGAGCTTGATGACCTCGCGCGGCGTGAAGTGCTCACCGGCCGTCTCGTTGGACAGCTCGGAGAAGCGCCGGATGAGGTCCTCGAAGAAGTAGCCCATCTGGTGGTTGGACACCACCTCGGGGCGGACGTCCAGGTCGGCGAAGCGTCCGACGACCTTGTAGAGCAGGTTCGCGCCGTCCAGCCGCTTGATCTGCTGGGCGAACTCGTACTTCTCCAGCACCTCCCGCGCGTTCGGGGAGAAGCCCGCGATGTACTTGGCGAGGTTCGTCCCCGCGTGCTCCGGGTCGCCGGCGATCTTCTCCAGGGTGTAGCCGGTGGTGTTGTAGAACGACTGGCCCGACGCGCGGCGCAGGAACCGGTCGGTGTCCATGTCCTTGCCCTTGAACCGCTCGACCGTCTCCTGGACGGCCGCCCGGGTCGGCTCCAGAACCGTCTCCAGTCTGCGCAGCACCGTGAACGGCAGGATGACCTTGCCGTACTCCGACTGCTTGAAGTCGCCGCGCAGAAGGTCTGCGACCGACCAGGCGTGGTTCACCAGTTCGGTGTGCTTGCTCAGGTTCAAGGGGTTCCCTTCCTGATGTTGCGGGGCACGGGGCAAGGGCTTTCAAGTCTGGTCCACCGGAGTCGCGTGGCGCTGGTCCTCATGGCAACTCGACCCCAGGGGGAAGCAGCGCTCCGCCGCTGAGGGTGGCGGCTATGAGGTCGGCCATCTCGTCGGCGCACGTCGCCGCGTTCTGCGCGCTGGTCCTGAGGTCGTGAACCTGCCGGAACGCCTGGCCGTAAGCGGTCTGCTCGTCCAGCGGGAGCAAGGGGACGCGCAGCCGGGACGCCACGAGCTGGTGCGTGGAAGTGCCGGTCGTCGCCTGGCTGATGTTGTCGGGTGCACTGACGAAACCGGCGAGGAACCACGGGTCGAGCCGGTCGGGATCGGCACGGAGCAGGAACACGCCGTTGCCGAGCAGACATCCTGCCTCGCCGTCGCCCGCCACGCGGGTCGCGACGCCCTGCGGGCCGACGATCTGGGTTACCAGGACGTCTCCCGCCTCGATGACGAACGGGTCGGCCAGCCGCGTCTCGCGTGCGTCGCCGCCCGCCCGCGTCCCGCCGATCAGGTCCCGGGCCCGGAGCACGGGACGATCCGCCAGATCGGTGGGCGGGGTGTCGGTGGCGGAGGCCCGCACCCCGCGATGGACGGCGAGCGCGCCGCCGCGGGCGAGGTCGGCGATCGTGGCGCTGCGCCAGGTGCGGCTCGCCTCACCGGCGGAGGCCAGCGGCCCGATCTCGGTCGCCTCGGTCAGCGCGGCCACGTTCGCTTTGAGGCGCTCGGCGAGCTTGAGGACGTCGCGTAGGGCGGCGTCCGGGGGGATCACGGGTGCGGTGCGGACGTGACGTGCCGGTGAAAGGTCGACGAGATCGTCCATGAGGTCGATCGTCGGCACTGCGCGGGCGGTCCCGGGGATCTCGGTGAACTCGGTCGGCGCGGTGAACGCCTCCCACGTGCTGAGGACTGCCTTGTGGAGCCTGCCCGTGTCCGATGGCTTGCCTTGGCCGGACGACTCGTCCGCGGCGGTGGTCTCCTCGGAGGCGTCCATCAGCAGAACCAGGTCACGGCCGGGGCGTGCGGCTTCGGGGCGCCGCAGTATCCACAGGTGAAGCCCGATGTGGTGCGGCACGGCGAGGCCCGGCGGGAGCGCGATGATCCCGCACAGCGCCCCCTGCCGCAGCAGTTCGGCTCGGATCCGGCGGCCGGACGGTCGTGACGCGGTCGCCGGCGGGAGCAGCAGCACCGTGTGACCGCCCTCGGCCAGATGGGCCAGTGCGTGCTGGACCCAGGCGAGCTCCGGCTCCGAGCGCGGTGGCACGCCATAGGCCCAGCGCGTGTCGAGCGCGAGCGTGTCGTACCCCCAGTCGCGGTCCCCGTAGGGCGGGTTGCACACCACGGCGTCCACAAGCAGGTCGGGGAAGGCGTCATCGCGCAGGCTGTCCCCAGTCCTGACGTCCACGGAAGCCTTCGGCGCAATCTCGGCCAGCCGGGTCTTCGCCTGAGCCGCAGTGACAGGACGGTACTCCTGACCGTGCACACTCGCGCCGGGCATGAGGGTGGCCGCGACCGCGGCGAGGAGACGCCCGCCCCCGCAGGCCGGGTCCAGAACGTTGCGCACGCGCGGACCTCCGGACGTCACCAGCCCGGCCATCAGGTCGGCGAGCGCCTCTGGCGTTGGATGCGTCCCGCGGATGCCGACCGGCGCTTCGGTCTGATCGTCGAGCACGTCGAAGACGGCGAGCGGGCCTTCCTCGCGAGCCACCTTCGCCGCCGATCGCAGGAGCGTTGCGGAAACGCCCGCTTGGCCTGCATCGGTCGCCAAGAGCGCTTCCGCGTGCATCGCGACCAGTTCGTCGTCGTCCAGCGTTGCGGCCTGGGCGCGCTTGTCGGTGTCCAGCCCGGCCAGGTGCGCCGTGTACAGAGCCACCGCTTCGACAGCTTGGGGCGTGCCGCCGTGCAGGAGCGCCCGCAGGTCGTCCTTGGCCGAGCGCGCGGGGAGGCGGCCCCGCGCGTCGAGCCACGTCTCGACCTGCCGCCGGTCGTAGCTCGGGCTGGCCTCCGTACCCCCGCTGGGCTGCGGAAAGTCGGGGTGGCGCCGACGCCAGTTGCTCACGGTCGCCCGCGTCACGCCAGCCAGCCGAGAGATCTCGGCGGCGGTCAGTTGCTCGCTCTGCGATACCATCGGTTCTTCCTCACCAGCTTTCGGGAGCATCGCTACCGTACATCACCCATCTGACTTAAGTCATTTGACGATGCTTTCATGGCAGTACCTCCAGCGGGTTCCTCAGGCGTGCCTACACCGTCGCGCATCGGTATCGGCCGGGCACGCCCGGCCGATACCGATGCTTTGGCGCCGTGTCGCTCGCTACGAGGAGTTGTCTGACAACCTGCTGGCTGCTTGCTCTGCTGAGAGCAAGAGGATCGGCTGGCTGGGCAGCGGGCGAGGGCCGGTCTCTTCGATCACGTGGGTGGGGCCGTAGGGCCAGAGGCCGGCCATGAGCGCGATGAGGCTGCCAGCCGGCCAGCGCTGGACAGTCTCGTGGACGACGTCGGCGTCCGATCCTGGAGTGGCGAACCAGACGACTGCTAGGGCATCGGTGGACACCTCGGTCGTAGCGTCGACCAGCGTGGTCATATCGGCCTCACGTTCGAGATGCTCGATGGCGTCTTCCAGGCTCTCCGTGACGTGCAGGCGCGGCGTGCGGCTCTCGATGACGGTCTCAGCCGAAAGGGGTGAGAGGAGACGGTCCAGGTCTGCCCTGGTTGTGATGACCTGCGCGACTCCGGCCTCGCTTGTGAGTGCTTCGGTGAGCATGGTGCGAAGGAGAGGGTTGGCGCCGGGGCCGATGAAGCCCGTGCCGTGAGGGTGCCGGAAGGATTGGGCGAGTAGCTCCCTCTTCGCGCCTCCAGCGCGGCCATCGGTGCACATTCGCTGGGGCGACGGTTCGCCGAGGGGGCCGGGGGTGAAGAGGTCGCGCAGCCGGGTCCGGATCGTTCGCAGGGCGGGTCTGAAGGTGCAGCGGCTGTCCTTGCTCATCGGGAGGGTGATGCGTGGGCGGCGGGTTTGAGTGGTGCTGCGGGTGGTCAGGCGGTCGCATGCCTTGCAGGTCCGCGCTGAGGTGCTCGTCATCGTGACTCCTGGTCGATCGGTGTCGCTTGCGAGCCCGATAGAACCGGGGGACGACCCGTCAGGAGGATGAGCGAAACCCGCGCTGGGCAGAAGTGATCAACCTTGGATGGCCGTCGATGGGACGTCCAGGAGGCCGAAGAGGCGCTGGTTCAGCAGCTCGCGGCCAGGCCTGTGGACGTTGATCACTTCTGCTCATTGACGTGGAACACTCACCGGCAGGTCATGTAACTGTTCCAGCTCACATCGCTACTCTCTGTGGCTGGAGGTGGTGGAATGGTCGTTGGTGCCGAGCAAGCGGCCAAGCGGCTGCTGAAGGACATCGTTCCTGACGAGTTGCTGCTCGCGTATACCCAGTTGCTGGCCCATGGAGGGTGTCTCCAGGACGACGCGGCGGATCTTCTGGGTGGCGTCGAGCAGGTTGAGGCGCTGATCGATGCGGGGATGGCACATGTCCAGTCGTCCGGTCCGGCGCTGCCGCCGCGGCTGACTCCCGTCCCGCCGGACCTGGCCTTGCAGGGCACACTCGCCGACCTCACGCGCCGCCTGGTGGCCGATCAGGAACGGCTGCTGGCCGGGCAGCGGCGGCTGGCGGAGACGCACCCTTGGGCGAGTCCGGCGATGGACGAATCGAGTGACCGGCTCGTGCGCATCATCACCGATCGGGACGAGATCGGGAACGTGTCGCGGGCTCTGATCACGGCCGCGCGGCACGACTGGATGACGATGGACAACGGGTACGTCGAGCGTCCGATGGACGAACTGACGGCCGTCCCGCCCCCGCCGTCCTTCGAGGGCCATGTCAGATGCCGCGCTCTGTACGAGACGAGTTGCGCCGAGCATCCCGTCGGGGCCAAGACGATCGAGATCGCCGTCGAGGCCGGTGAAGAGGCGCGGCTGCTGCCGAAGATCGGCATGAAGATGAAGCTGGCGGACGAGGCGATCGCCATGCTGCCGCTGACCCCGACCGGGATGTCGGGGGCCCTGCTGCTGCGCTCGTCGGTCATCGTCGCGGCGCTGCGCGAGTACTTCGAGTTGCTGTGGGAGCGTGCGATTCCCTTCGGTGCGTCGAGTCCCGAGAGCCCGTTGACTCCTTTGCAGCGCCAGATCCTGAGCATGCTCGTCGAGGGGCTGCCCGAGTCGAGCATCGCCAAGCGGGCCGGAGTGAGCCTTTCCACGGTGCGCCGGCACTCGGCCACCATCAGAGACAAGCTCGGCTTCAGCCATCACCACTTCGCCGCCGGGGCCGCCGCCGTGCGCCGCGGCTGGATCCCCTGATCCCCGAACCCCCAGAGAGGCGTGTATGCCCGAGTACCGGGACTTTGTTCCCCGGCAAGGTTTCCAGCCCACCCTCGCACTGTCCCCGGACGCGGCCACGGTGGCGTACTCAAGCAACGCCGCCGGCGGACGATTCGACTTGTGGGTCGTCCCCGTCGCGGGCGGCGAACCGCGACGGCTGACCGAGCTTGCGAATCAGGCCGTCCGGCAGGTCGCGTGGGCACCGGACGGCAAGAGCCTGGTCTTCACCGCCGATCGCGAGGGCGACGAGCAGTACCGCCTGTACCGGATCGGCCTGGAGGCCCAGGAGCCCACCGAGATCAGCACGGGCCCCGACTGTCAGCGGATCTTGGCGACCTCGCCCTTCGATACAGGCGGACGCTACCTGACCTACGCCGCCAACGACCGCGATGCGACCGTCCAGGACATCCTTGTCCGGGATCTGACCGACGACTCCGAGCGGCGCTTCGTCCCGCCGCCCGGCGTGGTGTTCGAACCAGCGGGCATCTCCCCGGACGGCCGATGGCTGCTGACAGCCGGGTTCCGCTCCAACATGCACGTCGCGGCCTATCTGATCGACCTGCGCGACACCACCGCCGAACCGCAATGCGTCACCGCGGCACACGGAAACGGCCTCTTCGAGCCGGGCCCCTGGATGCCCGACTCCTCCGGCTTCTACCTGCGCACCAACCTGTGGGGCGAGTTCATCGCCCTCGCGCGCTACCGCCTGGACGACGGCACCCTCGAACCGGTCTCGCGCCATCAATGGGACGTCGAAGGCATCGAGGCGGCCGAGGACACACTCGTCTGGTCGGTCAACGTGGACGGACGCTCCACCCTCCACACGCGCCAAGGCGACGCCGTCCAACCGCTTCCCGACATCCCGCCAGGCGTCATCAACGCATTGGCGCTCACACCTGGCGCCGACCCGATCGTCCTGCTCCTCGACACGGCCACACGGCCCACCGAGATCGCCGTCCTCGACACCACGAGCGGCTTCCGCTACTTGACCGACGCCCGCCCACCCGCGCTGCACGTGATCAACCCCGTCGAGCCCGAACCGGTCGTCTATCCGGCATCCGCCGGACGCAGCGTCCACGCACTGCTCTACCGGCCGCACACACCCGGCCCGCACCCGGTGCTGCTGTCGATCCACGGCGGACCCGAGGCGCAAGAACGTCCCACCTATTCGCGTTCCGGGCTCTACCAGCACCTCCTTGACCGAGGCATCGCCATCTTCGCGCCCAACATCGCCGGGTCGACCGGTTACGGGGCCACGCACCAGAAACTCATCTACCGCAACTGGGGCGGCTACGACCTGGACGATCTCGACCACGCCACCCGCTACCTGCGGTCCGCTCCCGACCTGGACGGCGACCGCATCGCCGTCATGGGTGGCTCGTACGGCGGGTTCGCCGCGCTGTCCTGCCTGGCCCGTCTCCCTTACCCGTGGGCGGCCGGCGTTTCCCTGTGCGGCCCGACGAACCTGGTGACCCTGGCGCGCTCCTGCCCGCCCACCTGGAAACACTTCGTCTCCGTCGTCCTCGGCGACCCGGACACCGACGCCGACTACCTCACCCAACGCTCCCCGATCACCTACGCCGACGCCATCACCGCGCCGCTGTTCGTCCTGCAAGGTGCGCGCGACCCCAGAGTTCCGCGGGCCGAGTCCGACCAACTCGTCACTCGTCTACGCGACCGGGGTGTGGACGTCCGCTACGAAGTCTTCGAAGACGAAGGACACGGGTTCACCAACCGAAAGAACGAACTCCGCGCCTACGAGGAAATCGCACAATTCCTTCGCGGCCATCTACTCGCAGCCAGCACATGAAGCAAGAGCTTCGGCCAAGTTCCGGAAAGAGACACGAAAGCCCGCGCAACTCCCAGGAGGTCGGACACTAGCTTTCGACGGTGTTCAAATTCCTGTCACCGCTGAGCCCTCTCAAAGATCCCGAGATCGCTCCCTTGTTCATCGCTCGGCTGGTGTCCAGCGCGGGTGCTGGCTTCGGGCAGCTCGCCCTGGCCTGGGGCGTGATGCAACTCGGGTATGGCGCTGGCGGACTCGCGATCGTTCTGGCCTGCAACTCGGTCCCCGCCCTGCTCATCATCGTCACCGGCGTCGCCGGGGACCGGTTCCAGCGCCACCGCGTGCTGATCATCGCCGAACTCGCCACCAGCCTCGCCTGGCTGGCGTTCGCCGTCTGCTTCTGGACGGAAAAGGCCACGCTGCCGCTGCTATGCGCCCTGGCAACGCTGTCAGGAATAGGCACGGCGCTGTTCCTGCCGACGATCCGCGGCATCGTCGCCGACCTTCTCGCGGAGAACGGACGGCGCGCAGGAAACGCACTCATCAAGCAAACCGACTCGATCGGGCTGCTGATCGGCCTGTCCTCCTCAGGGATGGTCGTCAGCACGGTCGGCCCCGGCTGGGCCGCCTCGACCCGAGGCGTCCTCTGCGCCGTCGGCGCGCTCGTCCTTTGCCGCCTGCGGACACCGAGCTGGCGAAGCGACAACCCCAACTTCCTGCGGGAACTACGAGCGGGATGGCGCGAGTTCACCTCGCACCGCTGGGTCTGGATCATGACGCTGCAGTACACGGCGGTGATCGTCGCCATGATCTGCTACACCGACATCGCCGGTCCCATCTACATGAATGACGGCCATGGCGGCGCGCGAGCCTGGGGGATCGTCACCGCCTGCGAGTACGTCGGCGCGCTGGCCGGCGCCTTCATCGGCAGCCGCTGGAAACCCGCTCGCCCCATCCTGGTCGCCGCCGCACTCCCTGCCGCCGGAGCAATCCCCATGTTCCTCATGAGCGTCCAAGCGCCTTGGGCGGTCCTGGCGGCGGCGACGCTCATCCCAGGCGTCGGTGCGGCGCTCTACTACGTCCTCTGGACGACTGCGCTGCAGAACACCATCGCCCCCGACGTCCTGGTGCGCGTGAACAGCTGGAACATCATCGCCAGCTACGTCCTGATGCCGGTCACCGTCCTGACCGCCGGGCCCCTGGTCAAGGGCATCGGCGCAGAGACCACCGTCCTCGCTGCGGCCGCACTCACCGTCGTCGCCGTAGCGTGTTCCCTGCTCATTCTCCGCTCCACACCCGCAGCACCGTTCGCCACACGCAGGGCTGTTGCGAAGGGCCCTGACCCATACGTGATTGGGAAGGCGAGTCAGCTGCGGAGTGCCTCGGCGAGACGCTTGGGAGCGGACAGCCGCCAAGCCTCGGTGACCAGTTCGGCCACTTCCTCTGGATCGACGGTGGCCGGTTTGACCTCTACCCAAGCGAAGCGTCCGCTGGCCCAGGACGGGGAGTAGGTGGCCGGGTCCTGGGCGATGAGGGCGGGCTGTTCCTTCTGGGTGGCCTTGAGCAGTACGACGTCCTCATCCTCGTTGAGGTAACAGAAGCCCTTGTCGTGGACCCGGAAGCCGGTCAAGTCCGAGAACGCTTCCCCCTCGGTGACCTCCGGCAGGTTGAGCGCCAACTCCAGGAACTCCTCAGCGCGCATGCCTGGATTTGTGCCAGCCGTGTCGGGGTCGTTCATCCCACCTCGGCCGACCCCGGTCTCAGCGGCCCTGTGCTCGTCGGCGCTGCTCTTGGGGGCGCGGAGCGAGGTGTTGGGTCGGCAGGGTCAGGGGAGGAGGCGGTTCACCATCTGCTCGATGAGGTCGTCGGTGGAGTAGGGCTCCAGGAGGGCGGGGGCGGTGAGGTCGTCCACGATCAGCCCGGACATGGCGAAATAGAGCAGGGCGACGCCGGTGCGGTCGCCGGGCAGGTCTGCGTTCATGTGGTAGTCGATGACCTCCTGGTGCTCTTCGGTGAGGAACCCGCTGAGTTCGGCGTTCAGGTCGGCGCGGCGGGTGGCCTCCAGGCGCAGTTCCAGCATGGCGAGGTTGCCGGCGCGGTCGTCGCGCATTCGGGTCAGTAACTGGCGCATCAGCTCGGCGACCAGTTCATGCGACGGCGCCTGCTTCATGGTCTCGGTGAGCGCCTGGGGATCGGGGGTGAGGCGCTCGCGGGTGCGGCGCATCACCTGGGCGAGCAGTTCGTCCCGGTTGGCGAAGTAGTTGGAGGCGGTGCCGGTGGGCACGCCCGCCTGCTTGTCGATCGCGCGCAGCGTCAGACCGCGCGAGCCCTCCCGGGCCAGGACGTCGATGGCGGCGTCGAGGAGCACGGTGCGACGGGTCGGGTTCTGCCGCATGGAGGCCTCCACGAAGGACGATTGACACCACTGCAAGTGCAGTACTAAAGTTCAGACCACTTCAAATACAGTACTACGGTTGCAGTGATCGGAAGGGCGTCTCCGTGCGAAAGCTCGTCTACTACATCGCCACCACCCTCGACGGCTTCATCGCCGGTCCGGACGGCGCCGACCCCACCGGTCCGGACGGCTTCTGGCCCATCCCCGCCGACTACATTCAGCACCTCGTGGCCAACTACCCCGAGACCCTCCCAGGACCGGCGCGGGCGGCGCTATCGGTCACCGCCGAGGGCACCTGCTTCGACACCGTCCTGGAAGGGCGCCGCAGTTACGAGATCGGGTTGAAGGCCGGGATCACCGACGCCTACCCCCACCTGCGGCACCTGGTCTTCTCCCGGACCCTCGCCGAGAGCCCCGACCCCGCGGTCGAACTCGTCGCCACCGACCCCGCAGAGAAGGTCCGGGAGCTCAAGCGTCAGGACGGCAAGGACATCTGGCTGGTCGGCGGCGGCGAACTCGCCGGCGCCCTCTATGGCGAGATCGACCGGCTCATCCTCAAGGTGGGCCCGCTGACCATCGGCACCGGCATCCCGCTTTTCTCCCGCACAGCCGCCTTCGATCCCCGCAACTGGGAACTGACTGACCACACCGTGCTCGCTAGCGGCGCCGCGTTCCTCACCTACGACCGACCCGCCGACCCCGGCACAACCGATCGCGACACCGGCAATTGAGGACACCTCCTCACAGGACAGTTCGACGCCCGCTCCGGCAGGACCGACGGCCGAGTTTTCGGTCACTGATGCAACCGCCGCCGCAGAACGAACCGACGGACCGCGGCCATGATCTCCGCCTAGGCGGAGATCGACTACCTGGCCACCCCACCCCATCGGGCGGCTGACTTCGTCCGACGTGCAGGTGCAGAACAACCCGACCTGCTTCTTCGTCGACGCTGGCACCGGCACGCTCGTCCTCGGCGGGGGCGTGCTGGGCCGGTCGAAGAAGTCCCAGAACATCAAGCGGGGCAGCACGGCGGCGTTCGTCTTGGAGGGCCTGGTGACGGTCGATCCGCGGGCCCCGGGGCATAGAGATCCGGGGCACGGCGGTGGCGCTGAGCGACCAGGAGCCGCCCCGGCATGTCCCGGGAGATCATCAAGACCACCCCGACCAGGCCGTCTCGTGGGGACTGGACGGACCGCGTGCGAGCCGTGCGGTGTGAAGTCGCGCAATGGCGAACCTGCCCTCCAAGCCGCACCGCAGCCCGGCCCTTCACTCATCCCCACCACACCGCTGCCGAGTTTCATCGACATCATCACCCTCGACGCGCCCACGATCGTCACTCAAACCAGTGAACAATCGTCCTGCTTCTCACGGCCACAACCACGAGCAGAGTGGTGGACTCCGCGTCCGATTCGGCGTTGAGTGGCCCGACGCGGCCGAGGAACTCCTTGACCGCGCGCACGAGGGCCGTCTAATCCAGTTTGGCCCCTTATGTCCTGCAGAGACAACGAGCCGAGTTGCTCAGCCGACCGCTTACGCAAAGAGGCAAGATCGTGACACGCCGTTGATGAATCTCGCGATGGTTGCTTGTAGTTGACAGGATGAGGTCGCGGAGCTGGGAAGTTCCGGCTTCGCCGACAGTGCCGTCTACAGAAAGGGAGTGCCGTCTTGATCCGATTCCTTCCGACGCTGGAGAGCACCCGACGTGAACGATCCCGAACGCCGTACCGACGAGGACATCGAGCGGGTCGCCGGTCAACTGCATGAGCATGTCCGGACCCTCCACCATCTGACGCAAGGACCGCCGGGGCTGTCCGAGCCGGCCGCCGCCTACACGGTCCTGGGGAACCTGGCCCAAACCGCCTTCCGCCTGGCCCAGACGGCCGAGCAGATCGACGCGTTTCTGACGCGCGAACTCGACGCCGGCAGGCTCGGGCATGACCGCGGCGACGACCCCGTGCCCGCCGTGACGGCGGCGCACAACGCGCTCGGCCAGGTGACCGAGCAGGCGGCCGACCTCGGTGACAGCTTCCGACGAGCGACAAGCGCACTCGCCCCCATCCACGCCGTGGACGAAGGCGATAAGCCGTCGCAGGACCGGCGCGCAGTGGTCAAGCTGGTAGACGAGAAGAACGCCCAGGTGCGCCCTGCGAATGAGGACTTCCCCAGAACGATCGGTGAGGTTCTCCCGCCTTCGAACTCCGCCGAGGACGTCCCACCGGAGCTTCGCTCACCGCCGCAGGTACCGCATCCGCGTCGCGGCCGGTAGGCCGATGTCTTGCCGTCGGGTTCTGGCCGCGAGTGTCATCGCAGGGGAGTGCCGGGCTCGTCCATGTTCCACGTGGTGGGCAGGGCGTTTCCGCATACCGCACAGACGTAGTGGTCGTCTTTGACGATGTTGCGTTGGCGGCATCGGCGGCATCGGCGGCATCGGCGGAACACGATCGGGTGGGTGAACTCAGCGGGGTGGTCGATGCCGGCCCGGTCGAGGGCGGCGGCGAGGGCTGGCCAGGAGGAGGGGGCGGGGCAGTAGCCGGTCGATTGGTTGCTGATCTCAGTGACCGTGTAGCGGCCGCGGTCCTCAGCGAAGGTGATCTCACCCGCGCCGAGCACTGGATCGCGGCCCGCGCAGGCGACGTGCTCGCTGCGTTGCGGGGCCAGGCGCAATGTCCCGGCCAGGTCGATGACGTAGGTGAACGGTTCGTGCAGGGGTTGCGCGGTCTGTCGGGTCAGCCAGGCGGCGAGGTCGCCGTGCGAGGTGATCGCGTACCCGCGATGGTCCGGCTCCACCTGGTCGAAGATGTCGGCGGGGCCGACGTAGTGGTACTCGCGCGGGCCGAGGAGGTTCAGGGCGGCGGCGAAGGCGGAGAAGGTCGGTGCGACGGTGCGCCATGCACAGCGTCGGCGGTCAGTGAAGAAGTCGCTGGCGACCACGCTTGGGTCGGAGGTGCTGGTGCGATAGTCCAGAGCAATCGCGACGTCATCACCTGCGTGTCGGTTGACCGCGATGAGGATGGCGAGTTCGACATCGAGCCAGGGCAGTTCGACGGGGGCGGTGGCAGTGCTGCCGCGGTTCAGCCGGAACAGTTCGGAGGTGATCTCCTCAGCCGCCAAAAAGTGCAGCAGCGACTGTGACTGTCCGCGTATCTCGTCGTAGGCGTGAGGAAGTCCAGCGGGTCCTCGAACCACGGCATGACCTCGCGCAGAACGCCGTCACCGGGATGCCGCCATTGCCCCGTCTCCAGCAACTGCACGAGGAGGGCCGGCAGCACCAGCCCGTGGATGCGTATGGGTTTTCCGCTGTGCTCAGTGTCCGCAGCTCGGCTCACACGACCGAGCCTGTCACGTCCGGGCGCTTTCGTCAGGGTGCCAGTGGGCCGTCCGCCGGGTGCTCGCCTGGCGTGGGGCAAGTAATGGCGGAAGTGACACTTACAGGCTTCGGACCGGGCGCGGTCCGAAGAGGGAATTGGGAAGGCCCACCAGCCTGAACGGGGGTAAAGGTGGCGCTTGGTGGTCACGAAGGTCCGCGGCTTGGGGGCCGGCGGGAGAACGGTGCTGGCGTAGGACATCGGCGAGGTCAGGGGCATCGTCGGCGGCGAGTGCGCGGGCAGCGGCGAGCTGTTGGGGTGCGTATCCCCCTGAGTGAGGAGGAGTACGCCGTGGTCCGGGCGGCGGCTGAGCGGGTCGGCATGGCGGTGAGCGCTTATGCCGGCGAAGTCACTGTCGCGGTGGCCATGGAGGCCGATCCGCCGCGCTGGTCGCCGCTGACGGAGTTGCTGGGTGAGGTGATGCATGCTGCTGGACAGGCTCGTCGTATCGGAATCAATCTCAATCAGGCCGTCGCCGCCCTGCATTCAGCGGGCCAGTCCACACGTGCTTTGGAACAGTACGCGCGGGTCGCGGCGGCCTCGACGCAGAACATCGATGCGGTCGCCGAAGAGATCAGAAGAGCGTTGCGCCGCTCCACCGGGCCGAGGACTCGACAATAGGGCGAGGCTGACGATGGTCCGCACTCGGCTGATTGCGGGCGGAGCTACGAAGTTCCGGCCGCCGTGGTTGTGATTTGTCGGATGTGGCGCGGTAGGGCTGCGTGATCGCCAAGGTCATACGCGGTGAGCGCGTACCGGGCCTAATTCGCTACCTGTACGGGCCAGGGCGGCGCAACGAACATCAGGATCCGCATATCGTCGCAGGCTTCGATTCTCCGGAAGCGCTCGAACCTCTCGTAGGGAAGGACGGGAAGCGGGATTTCCGGCGTCTGGACGCTCTGATGCGACAGCCGCTGGATCTGCTGGGTGAACGCAACCATCCCAAGCCGGTTTGGCATGTGGCCGTCCGGGCGCATCCGGACGACCCGGTGCTCAGCGATCGTCAATGGGCGGACGTCGCCAATGAGATCATGGACCGGACAGGGCTTGCTCCGTCCGGCGACGACGAAGCCGTCCGCTGGTTCGCCGTCCGCCATGCCGACGACCACATCCACATCGTCGCCACCTTGGCCCGCCAGGACGGGACCCGGCCCAGTGTGTGGAACGACGGCTACCGGCTGCGCGCCGCCTGCCGGGTGGTCGAGGACCGTTACCGGCTGCGGCGGACGGCCCCGGCGGACCGGACGGCGGCGCGGCGGCCCAAGCGCGCCGAGATCGAGAAGTCCGAACGCGTCGGTCGGCCGGAACCGGCGCGCAGCGCGCTGCGGCGGCATGTGGTTACCGCGGCCGCCGGGGCTCGGACGGAAGCCGAGTTCTTCGCTGCTCTGGCGGCTGAAGGGGTCCTGGTCCATAAGCGTCGCAGTGAAGGTATCGGTGGTGGAGTCACGGGTTACGCCGTCGCACTTCCTGACGACGTGGGGCCGTCCGGGCGGCCCGTGTGGTTCGGCGGCGGGAAGCTGGCCGACGATCTCACGTTGCCCAAACTCCGTCGCCGATGGGCATCGGACGGGGTTGATCGTCCGGCGCCTCGTCCGCTGTCTGGACGGCACCTGTCGGCGCGGACGGCGCGCGGCGTGTTGCGGACGACCGTCCGCCGCGCGGCGGACGAAGCCCGGACGACCCACGAGTTCCTTGATCTGCTTGAGCAGCACGGGCTGCTGGTGCGGCGTCGCTACAGCCAACTCGATCCCGAGCAGATCACCGGCTACGCCGTCGCGCTGGCCGATGGTGAAGAGCCCACCTGGTACAGCGGCGGGCGGCTTGCCGACGGCCTCACGTTGCAGCGCCTTCAGCGACGATGGGAGAGCTTTGGGTCGGACGCCTACGGCGATCCTTCCGTCCTGCTGGACGACCTCACGCACGAAGAACGGCAGGCGTTCTACGACGACGCGGCGCGGGCTGCCGCCTACGCCACGTCCCAGATCCGGCGGCATCTGGCCACCAACCCCTATGCCGCTGAGGACGCCTGCTGGGCCGCGTCCGATGCTCTGCACGTGGCCGCCAAAGCCACCGGTAATCCTCATCTACGCCGTGCCGCGGACAGCTACGACCGGGCCGCACGCTCGCTCTACAGCCGGACTCCTCGTCCCAGATCAGAAGGCAACGCATTGCGTACCGCGGCCCGGCTGTTGACCCTCGCCGGGACTCATGACCGCACCACCGTTTCCATCCTCGTGCTGGTCAGCCGCTTGATCGCTCTTGTAGACACCATCGCCCAGATCCGCCTGCTGCAACAGCGTCAGGCGCAGGCCGACGCGGCACGTCGAGCGAAGCAGCACCTCGACCACGCAGCGGCCGGTCACCACGGCACCCTCCTGGCCGACCCTGTCGTCCAGCCGACGCAGGCACAGCTGGCCATGGCCGGATTCCCCAGCCCGTGGGCCCCCGCACCCCAAGGCAGGCAGGCAAGCGCAGCACCGAGAATGCCGCCACGACCGGCGAGCCGACGGCGAGGGCCATGACGCACCGGTAATCGCTCAAAAGTGGTCAACACGCCGGTCACTCACTTTAGTTGACCGACGTCTGCGTGTGCTGCATCTTTCTGATCAAGAACTCTAGTTGATGGCCGCTCCGATCATCGACTGGCATCACCGGGGGGCGCGATGTACAAGCAGGCAACGACCACACAGGCTGAGCTGGCGGAACGGCGTGCCAGGCTGCTCCGGCTGCACTACGAGCTGAAGCGGCTGGGAGCCTGCGTGAGGGCTCGCACACCCCGTAACGGACGCTGGCGCCTGCGCATCCGCCACAACGGATGGTCGGAAACCGTCCTGTGCGCCGGCGCCGACGGCGCTTACGCCTACGTCACCGCCCACGGACGGCTGCTCGGCACCGCCGACGAACCCCGGCACGTCGCGCGGCTGCTGGTCTGGATGGTCGAAAGGCGCCTTCGGTGACCCGGCCCAAGCCAGCAGGAGTGACTCCCTCGGCCACCGGTGGGCAGAAGTCCGCGCGGGCGCCTCGGGAGACCCAGGTCATCAAATGGGTGACTGCCGGAGTCGCTCCGCTGATCGTGGCGCTGGCCGTCCTCGGCGGCGTCGGGTCGTTCACCACCATCCGGCAGATGGCCGAGCCGCACTTCGGTGGGCTGGCCTGGATCGTCCCAGTCGGCATGGACGTCGGCATCTTGATCCTGCTGGCCTGGGACCTGCTGATGGAGTACCTGGACCTGCCCTGGCCGGTACTGCGCTGGGTCGCCTGGCTCTTTATCGCCGGCACCGTCCTGGTGAACGTGTCCGCCGCGCACGGAAGCTTGGCCGGCAGCGTGATGACGGCGGCGATGCCCGTCCTGTTCATCACGGTGGTCGAAGGCGTCCGGCACCTCATCCGCCGATGGGTGGGACTGACCTCGGTCAACCGGGTCGAACGAATTCCGGCCGCGCGGTGGCTCCTCGCGCCGGTCTCCAGCCTGCTGTTGTGGCGACGCATGGTCCTGTGGCACATCACCGAGTACCGGCAGGGGCTCGACCTGGAGCACCGCCACCTGCTGGCCGTCTCCGAGCTCCAGCAGAACTACGGCAGGTGGTCCTGGCGATGGCGAGCCCCGCTGGCCGACCGGCTCGCCCTCAAACGACTGCCCGCCCAGGACCCGCCCATCCCGGCCGCTGACGGCAACAGCACCAAGGCCAAGCGGCGGGAGAACCAGCTGATGGACATCGCCCGACAACTCCACCGCGAGGTCGAACGGGAAGGCGGCCAATTCAGCCGGGACCGCCTCGGCCAACGCCTGCGCGAATCGGGCTTCACCATCGCCAACTACCGCCTCACCCAGATGATCGCCGCCGTTCGTAATGAAGCGGCCAGGCGGGGCTCGTCATGATCGCCTCATCCCGAGGGGAGCAGTTGGCCCAGACGGAGGAACAACGGCGCCAGCTCACCACTCTGAAGGGGATCGCTGACCACGCTGTCGCCTGTCTCGCCGACGGACGTCTGGAATGGGAGGTCTGGCTGAAGCATGCCGGCCGTCATGGACGATACGGATTCACCAACACGCTGCTGATCCCGGCCCAACGTCCCTCAGCAACCGATGCTCGCTCGTATGACGCGTGGCAGAAGCAGGAACGGCAGGTTCGCAGTGGCGAGACCGGCATCCGCATCATCTCCACTCGCGGAAAGCCGCGCACCGTCTTCGACATCGAGCAAACCGACGGGCGGTCGATCGAAAAGCCCGAGCTCTCGCGGGCAGAGGGACTGCGGTGGCTTTCCCGACTCGCAGCCGACCTCGACTTCTACGTCGACCGCGGACAGGGCTGGAGCTACCTCGGTCCCCCCGAGCGGCGGATCAAGGTTCATCCGGAGCTTGACGACACAGCTGCGGCAGCCTTGCTCGTCCACCAGCTCGCCCACGCACTCCAGCCCGGCGGACACCCCGACACGGACGGCCTCGATTGTCGCGGCGTTCGGCGCGTCACGGCGGATTCGGTCGCCTACCTCGTCCTGGCCGAGCTTGGGCTGGACGTTTCGCAGCTGTTCTTTCCACCGCCTCAACGGTGGGCGGGGGATGACGTTCGCACAGACTCCGCCGCTGCCATCCGCGTGGTCGGAGACCAGATCGTACGGACGGGCAACCGACTCAAGCGGCGACTCCGTGACCTCTCCAAGCCGGGGCGCTCCACCGCAACGCTGGTCACCGCAAGGCCCGGCCGCCTCCAGGAGACTGCCCCGGTGGCTGAGACCACCCGTCAGGCACTGGATAGCTCCACCTCCCAACTGCACGCTGCACTTGCCGACGCACACCGCTTTTTCCGAAGGAACCTTCCGGGAAGCTGGGGAGCCGGCTATCTCGCGCGCCGCGGCTTCGCGCCTGCGATGCAGGAGCAATGGCAGATCGGCCTCGCACCTCGATCCCGGCATTCGTTGCTTGAGCACCTGCGGGAACTGGGTCACAGCGATCAGACGCTGATCGACGCGGGCTTGGCGAAACAGCCGAAGCGCGGAGGGCCCTTCGACCTGTTTCGAGACCGCGTCCTGTTCCCTCTCCGAGACAAAGACGGCGAGGTCATCGGCTTCATCGGCCGTTGCCGAGACGACGCCCCAGGCCCGAAGTACCTCAACACCCCCGAGACGGTGCTCTTCCACAAAGGCGATGTGCTCTTCGGCCTCCATGAGGGGCGCCAACAGCTCGCAGGCAACGCACGCCCTCTCCTTGTCGAGGGGCCGCTCGATGCGATCGCGGTCAACGCGGTCATGCCGGACGTCTACGCCGCCATTGCACCTTGCGGTACTGCGATCACCGCAGCGCAGATCGAAGAGATCGGCCGCTCCGTCGACCTCGATGCTTCCGGACTGGTCATCGCACTCGACGGGGATCCGGCCGGACGGACTGGAGCGATCAGGGCCTGGCGCACCCTCCGCCGCGTCGGAGGCGCAGTCGAGGCAGCGGTGCTTCCCAAGGGCCGGGACCCCGCCGAGCTCCTGTCGCCGACGGAACACTCAAGTGTCCGCGAGGCACTACTTTCTGCAACTCCCCTCGCTGACCTGGTCGTAGATGAGAAAATCCAGCGGTTCGGGGGAGCTCTGGAGTTCGTCGAGTCCCGGTTGGCCGCCGCCCAGGCCGCCGCAGTACTGATCGCCGAACTTCCGCCGGATCAGATCGTCCGCCAGGTCACCCGCGTCGCAGCCCGCACGGGCATGGACCCGTCCGAGGTCACCTCCCTTGTCGCTTCGGCGATCAGCCCGGACCCGGCCCCCGACGCCTCACCAGTCCAGCCTCCCAGCCGCGAAGGGCGAAGCGCCGGGCTTCAACGCACCTCGCACACGGCACTACCTAGACGCACCCATCGGAGGAAGTCATGAGCCAGCAGCACCCCGACCCGATCAACGAAGGCCTCCAGCACGGTGGCCAACGACTCGTCCAGATCGTTTCCACGGCGATGGGCGTACAACAAAGCCTCGCCCGGTACCGCCAGCGGTTAAGAGCTGGCCGGCGAGCACAGGACCAGCGAGCTCAACGAGCAGAGGCGAAGGCTCAGAGGGCGGCAATGACCGGAGCGCGCTCCCGCTGGGAACGTGCCCACGACCGCCAATGGCTACGGCGCGCGAACCTTCTGGACGTCGCCGAAGTGTGGGCGGCGGCCGTTCCCTACGCCCCAGACAACGCGTCCGCGGCGCTCGCGGTCAGCAAGTGCGAGGACCGGCTACGTGACCTGCATCCCCACGCGATGAGCCACTACGACCGATACCGCAGCGAGGGCGAGAGCCCTCTCGACGCCATGCGACGGGCCGCCCACTTCTTCGCTCGCGACCCCGACATCCGAACCGGCGATGCGGCATCCCGACGCGGAGAACTACACGAAGGCACAGGTGCTGAGTGGACGGCGTCGGCTCCCGGCCCAGGCCGAGGTGACGGCGAAGAGGCTCGCCAAGAGCAGCGCGCGGGCCAGATCGCCAGCGAACTCAGGAACAAGCTCCGCCTTCAAGGGCGCGAACCCGAGCCCGAGGAGCTGCGCACGGTCTTGGAGATCGCCACGAACCTGCCCGAACACATCATCGTCAAGGTCGTACCCGAGAGCCCGCGCTCTCACCGCAGTCGAGGCTCGGACATTGCGTCGGCTGCCGAAGACTTCCCGCTCTCCATCCAGGAGGCGCTGGAGATGAGCGCGAAGCGGTCCCCCGAAACACCGGCCGCACGCCGAACACCACTCCAGGCCCCCGACCGGAACCGCCGACGCAACCTCTGAAGAAGGGAGGGAAATGATGACCGCCATGCAGGGCAACGAATTCTTCTTGCTCGCGCTGATCGGCTTCCTCATGCTGCTCGCTGTGCTGCCGACGCTGATCGCCATCGTCCGCGGCGTCGAGGAGATCGGCTACATCGTCTTGGTCAACGTGATCTGCTGCATGACCGTCTTCGGCTGGCCCATCGCACTGATCGCGGCGATCCGATGGCCACGCCGCTATCCGAAACCGTCCCGGACGGCTTGGCAGCCTCCGCCCGCGCCGCCACTGGACCGTCGCCGGAACCGCGCCTACGAGCGAGGAGGCGAGGATGAGAAATCGGCACCGTCGACGAACCGCTCCACGCGGAGAGATGCGTGGTGAGAAGCGCGACGCCGCGGCCACTGCTGCTACGAGTAGTGGGGTTCGGGCCTCCGGTCGTCTTCAACCTCACCCTCCTCGCCGCCATCTCGCTCCCTCATACCGTGCCCGAGACCACGGAGCATGTTGTTGCCGGGCATGCGCCGCCCTGCGCCCCGATTGGCCCGGTCGCCAGCAGGTACGTCGACAGGAACAAGGTCTGCCGCCGCGCTCGAAAAGAAGTACTGCGGAGTCTCAGGACCGGCCGTGACCCGGACTGGAACGACGTCTTCCGCGACTACATCCCCAGGGTGTCGAAGCCTCCCAGCCGCCGTCCGAAGCCGAGTGACCCCAGCCATAAGCCCAGGAAGCATCGGGAGAGTGCGCCGGTGACTCCAGCGCCTTCTCGTCAAGGCAGACAGACCGCCCCCACGAGCTCTTCCACGCCGTCTCCTGGGGAGGTGGAATCGTCCACTCAACACCCGCCGCCAACACCCCGCGAACACGACACACCCATTCCGACGGCGCCCGGCAAGCAGAGCAGCTACAAGGCCGGGCCATTCGGCTGGGCCGTAGTCGCCGCGCTACTGGCTCTGTCCGTCAGCGCCGCCTATGTGGCCGGACGGCGCCGCCGAGCCATCTGCCAGGCGACGCGATCCATTCTTCGCCGTCTCAACCGGCGAGCGAACGGCATGGTGAGGGTGACTCCTGTGACGCCCACCGAGCGACCGGCATCCGAGGAGTGTGGGGCCCAACTGTCATCGAAGGTCGTTTCCCTGGTCGGCCCTGGCGCGGAAGGTGCCGTCCGCCGCGTGGCTTTGGACGCTCTCACCGACCGGAAGGGCCGCGCTTCCGAGCTCGTCATCGCCCGCCCCGACGCCTGGCGGCTATTCGGCATCGACATCGGCACTCTCCAAGAGGAAAGGATTCCAGGTCTGACCCTGACCGAAGACGCTCAGCAGACTCGCACTTACCTAGGAACCCAGGGACCGTTGCCGCGCATCCTCATCACCTGCGACGACGGAAGCGAAGCCGTCCGCGAACTCCAACCTCGGGGCCAAAGCCAGCTCACCGTACTGTCCCTGTCGCCGAGTACCGAGGCGTCCACAGAGGTCTCCGCTGACGGCGTGTTCACCCCACCCAAGGCGGCACCGTCAATGCCCGACCGCCTTCCCCTGCTGTCGAGACCTGACGCCTTCAACCGCCTTATGTCCATGCCGACAATCAGTCGGCACCGCGAAGGATAGGTCGCTCGGAGCGCCCGGTCGGCCACTGTCAGATACAGCGGTGTACCGGGCCGGAAACTGTGCGGTGGCCTGGCGCCGGGCAAACATCGGTGTACCGGGCCGGGCTGCCGCAGGTGCCAGTCGTGGCCTTGCACCAGTTAGGCCGGTGAGAGCTCGGTTTTGAGACTGATCGGCTTAGATATTGAGTTCGCCGCTGTTCAAGCGGTCAGTCAGCTCTTGCCATGTGTTACGGCCGATGAGGAGCTTGGGGCCGTCCGGATTCTTGGAGTCGCGGACGGCAACGAGTCCGTGGACGGCGGCGACCTCGACGCAGTCGCTCCCGGTGCTGCTGCTTCGGCGGGCCTTGCGCCAGTGAGCCCGTGAGAGTTCAGTGCTGAGATTCATCGGACTGCTGGTACTCCTTGGCAATCGCAGCGATCAGCGCCATCGAGTCCTCCTCGGAGAGCGCCTGATCGCAAAGGCGGTCAAACCTCACATTACTGCGATTGACCTGTCCGACATCCTCGATATAGATCTCGCCGCCCATGCCCTCCAGGTAGACGACATCGGGATCCATGTCACCGGGGAAGCTCAGGATCACGAAGGCGCCGTCCATGCAGGCGTGCTCACCTGCAGAAGCCGGTATCACCCGGATGCTCACATGGGGCTTCTGAGCCGCGCTGATCAGGGCGTCGAGCTGCCGCGCCATGATCTGTGCGCCGCCAACGGGACGTCTGAGCACCGCTTCATCGAGAACCACGTTGTAGGAGGGACCGTTCCGCCGCTCCAGGATGGCGCGCCGAGCCATACGTGCCTGAAGGCGGCGCAGCACCACGTCTTCAGAGTCGTCGGGACTCCCGATCCGGATGAGGGCGAGCGCATAGTCGCTCGTCTGGAGCAGGCCGGGGACTGACTGGACCTGCCAGTTGCGAATGCGGGTGGCGTCGTCCTCCAGTTCGGCGAACGATCCGGCGAGGACGTCGTTGAAGGCCGACCACCAGCCGCGCTTGCGGATGTCCCGGGCGAGCTGCATGAGCGCCAGCTTGGCGGCCTCGTCCCCTCCGTACAGATCGAGCATCGCCTCGACGTCCGAGGGCTTGGGGCGCGTCTTGGCCGTCTCGAAGCGCAACAGCTTCGGGCGGCTCCACCCCAGCGCCGCGGCGGCCTGCTCCATAGACAGACCGGACTTCTCCCGCTGCTGACGTAGCTGGCGGGCGAGGCGACGATGCCTGACCGTCGGACTCTGTGCGTTCGGCATGTCGCCCAGTGTCGCATGTCGATCTTGTTAGTTCGGCTACTTGAGCTGAAGAAGTGTCAGAAGAAAATGAACAAGTTCATAGACAGATGCGTTGCGTGAGTCCATGATGGCGGTAGGTCACTTGGTGGGCCGTCGACCGGAACGATGTCCGGACACCGGTGAACTCAGTGGGATTCAGTCAACCCCCGCCAGGTGCCGGGACCGAGAGGTTAAGGCGGTCTCGGGCCGGTGCTGCCACACCGGCCCGAGACCTTGATCGGACGATGGAGGTCCGACCCATGCACGATCGTATGAATGCGCCCCCTATACAGGTAGCGCCGCCCATCGCCGACAACAGGCATCGAGCCGCTGTCTCACCGGCCGTGACAAGGGCGCCATGGGCAGTCGGCGACCTGGACCCAGACCAGGCCATCACCGAACTCGGTCGGCGTTTCCCCAACGCGTTGATCTGGTGGGGCGACTTCACGGGAAGCTACTGGGCCCTGGTCCGCACACCGAACGACACACACCGGCTGATCGAGGCAACCACTCCAAATGACCTGCACCGCCGGCTCAGCTCGCTGCACCCCTGTACCCTGCGGCCGTCCTCGCGCGGAGCGCTGCACAGGCCGCCTCGGAAGCGCATCGGGCCCACGGCCCCGTCCATGACGAGGTCCTCCACTCGCAAAGGCACTTTCTGGAGCCGCCTCCGCTGCCGGGGCCGTCACACCATGGCCCACACGCCGAACAGGAGCGGCGCGTGCTGACCGGCGAACCGGCCGACATCCGCGTCGGCGGAGCCTGCACCTTCCAACTCCCCACAGACCCGACCTGTGCACCCCGAGCTCGCTCTCTCCTCGCCACGACGATGTGCGAACTCGGCTTTGCCGCTGAGTCGATCGAGGACGCCAGACTGGCCGTATCGGAGTTGGCCACCAACGCGCACATCCACTCCGCCTCGGCCGGCCACAATCCTGAGCTCTGGATCTGGGCACGCAACCTTCCCGTCCCCGAACTGGTCGTCTCCGTCTACGACGCCCACCGCCAGACCTGGCCGATCTTCCGGAACGGCGCCCTGCTGGACGAGCACGGCAGGGGCCTGGCCATCGTCACAGCCCTCTCGCAGTCAACGGGTACGCACCTCACTCGCTCCCGTCTCGCCCCAACGGTGGGCAAGGCCGTCTGGTTCACCCTCGCTCTACCGACCCCATGGCCCGAGACAGACCGCATCCTCCCTCCGGCCACGGCGGCTGAGTGCCTCTCCGGAGCACTGAGGACCCGCGGCATCCCTACAACCCTCCGCAGTGACGACCGTGGCATCTCCGTCCTCACGGTCGCGGACCTCATCATCTGGGCCGAGCCCAAAATGTTCTCCTGGCAGGACGGTCACGGCTACACCCGCCAACCCCTGATCGACCTCCAAGAGACAGCCGAACGCATCATCAGCCGTCACGAAACCGCAGACGTCTCCGTGCCACCGACCTGACGAGCCCAGCACCCGGTCCCAGCAGGGACCGAATCCTCGAGGACGCGGCGGTCGGTCCATACCGCCGCGTCGCCGGCCTATGCCCCCACCCTTCAGGACGATTCCATGCACACCGGCCCAGACCTGCACGCCCGCCTTGCAAGAGACATCGAGGCCGTTAGAACCCTTGCTGGACAGGTCGACAGCAACGGCGACGACCACGTCCTCGATCAACTGACGCGAACAGGCGGCCTAGACGACACCATGGCCTTCCTTCGCCGCGCCCATCACCTGCTGATCAGCATCACCGAGACCCTGACCCTGCTCATCGGAGCGCACGACGTCTACGAGGACTCATCCGGCCAGCCCGACCCTCGAAAGCACGCGAAGGGCCGCACCTCCACCCCGCAGGACCTCGTCACAGTCGATGCCGCCGAGGCCTGGCGCCGGGCCCACCTCCACCTGACTGACCACCGCGACACCTCGATACTCCTCCATATTGAAGAGTTCGAAGACGGCTACCGGGCCACCCCGATCCCGGTGTCCCTCCCCGAAGCGCCACGTATCCCGACGCTCGAAACCCCCGCCACCCTGGTCATCAACAAGACCACCGGCGCCGTCACCCGATGGCCCCTGCTGCCCCTTGATGTCCTCGCCAACCAATACCGCCGCTACGCCCGCCAAGAAGCCATGGACTTTGATGAATCTTGTTAGCCCCAGGTCGCTGGCGACTTGCCGGTCCCGGAGTCGCCGATCAGGCAGAGCGGTTCGCCCTTCTTCACCCACTCGCAGGAGGCCAGGGGGTGGACGGTGGCGGGGTCGATGCTGGGGTTGGCGTCGAAGTCGAACTCACGCACCGACTTTTCCGGGGGAAGGATGCGGCCTTGATGCAGCGTTCGGAGCGGCGGCGGTTGCGGTCGTCGCACTCGGCCATGAGCAACTCGGCCAGGAACCCGCGGTAGGTCATCTGTCCCCGTGAGTTCGCGATTACTGACGGATGCTTGGCTCGGAAGTCGCGGTGCGCTGGCGCCCGTGGTAAGTATGGCGGCTTCGGTTCACGAACTGGGGGTGGCGGGCGGTCCCAACTCATGACCGATATTTGCTGTATTCATGCCGCGCCGGACGCCCCTCCGCCCGTGCGGTGTTCAGGCGGTCCGGATCGCGATCACGAAGCGGGGGGCGAGCGCGTACTCCCAGGCCGTCTGCGGGGTTCGCATGGCGGAAAGCAGCAGGTGCCATTCACCGCAGCCCTGCCAGGGGTAGCAGTGCGCTGCGCCGCCTTTGACGACGCGGGGTCCTGCGCCGCGCCGTGGGAGTCCGTCGGCGGGGAGGCCGTCATGGCCGGGATGGAACACATCGGTGCAGGGCTCGGGCTGGAAACCGAACCCGTACAGCCCGAACATGTTCGCACCATCGACGCCGAGTGCCTCGATCGCCTCGAACCATTCTTTGCTGTCGGGGACGCCGGGACCGCGGTAGGTGAGCCGGTGGCCGAGTCCGCCGCGGGCGAGGTACTCCCACTCGGCTTCAGAGGGAAGCCGCAGCGGTGATTTCTCCAGCTCGTCCGTCGCCTCATGGGGTGGTAGCGGCGGGCTCGGTGCCTGCGCGACGACCATCGGGCCGACCTTGACGTGCGTCAGCGGCCGCATCAGATCCACCTTGTCGAGAAGCGTGTAGTCCTCCTCCCACTCCTCGCGCTGGTCGGCGGCGTCGCGGATCTCGGCCTCCTCCTCAGGCGAGAGGCCGACGTCGACGCCGCCGCCGGGTACAAGGCAGAACCGTACGCCCCGGCGCGACAGCACCGCGATCGGCGGGCCGCCGAATGAGCGCAGCCCGATCAGGGAGAACTCCGGCCCCAAGGCGGTGACGACGGTTGCGGCAATCTGCTCGCTCCTCCGCTCGCCGGCCGCCTCCCACGCCGCCACCGACCTTAGTTCCGGCGCCTCCACGAAGATGACGCGCCGCTCCCACATACGTTCGGCGAGGGGCCCCAGTTCCGCGGCGCGGCGTTCGTTCGCACGCTTGTCCCGCAGGTATTGGAGTGCCTCCCGGGCGGCGGGGGTCGGGCGCGGATGGATCGGGCGCGGCGTGCCGCGCGCCTCCTCGGCGATGAGCGCCCGCATCCGGTCGCCTTCGGGGGGCTCGGCGATCAGCCTCGTACGCGCGGCGGTGACCGCCGGTGTGTCCACCAGATCCCGGGTGGCCAGCAGCCAGTCGAGCATGGCAGCGGCAAAGTTCATGCGGTCCATCGCCGACAGGACCAGCGCCTCACGGCGCTCCATCGGCAACGCGGCGAGCGCCGCGCGGACCACCGGCAACGGCGCGATCGCTTCCACCAGCAGTCGGTCGAAACGCGGGTCGAGACCACCGTCGCAGGCCAGGCGGGCCGCGGCGATCGCACCGGCCCGGTCCAGATGCCACCGTCGAGCTCCCGGCGGGACGGGAGCCTGGCCGAGGGCGATCTGGTGTTCGCAGACCTCGCGGGCGACCTCGGTGCCTGAGGCCTCGGTGAACATCCAGGCCAGCATTTCCGTCGTCGGCCCCGGCATGTCGTATGCGAGGGAGACGGCGCGGAGGAAGACCCGCAGGATCTCGGTCGGGGTGAATCCCTCTGCAGTGAGGTCGTCCCGGATTCTCATCCACCGCGCGGTACTCTCCAGCATCGCCGGCGACGGGTCGTACTCGATGAGCGCGGCATCTTCAAGGTCGTCCTCCGAAGGCGTGCCGCTGTGCACGGCGAGAATCACCGGTCGCGCACGCTCGTCGAACGACGCGTCCTCGAACACGCATGACGACAAGGCCCCACCCCTAACGAAGCACTGACGGCCGGCGGACCGCCCGGCCCAGGACGTGGGAAGCCTGCCACACAGGACCGACACACACCGTCCGGCAGGGTGCGATCGTGAGGGACCTGGGGTCACCGTTCAATACGTGCGGATATACGGTCGATCGCCATGCCGTTTGCGGGCCTTACCGGAGCCTGGATCAGCCTGATGTGGTCTCACCATCCGAGAACGCGGTCAGCCCTGGGGTGGCGGGTCTCGCAGATCGGGGTGTCGGAGCGCATCGACGTAGCGCTGAGCGGCGTTGACGGTGAGACCGAACAGGTCACGTATGCGTCGGATGTCGCCGTTGCTGGCGTGGGCCTCGTCGAGGATTCGGTCATCGCGGAGGTCTTGGGCGCGGAAGCCGAGGGTGTTATTGACCCATTTGCGGTGCGCCTCTGCCGTATTTCGTGCGGTGATCACGGTGATGAAGAAGTGTGGGTTCGCGGTGTTCGGCCATCGCTGGCCGCGGTAGTCCAGGTAGGCGGCCAGGCGGGAGCCGACCTGCGGGGCGAGCAGGATCAATTGGTCGTCGATGTGGAGGCGGCCGTCGCGCAGATCGACGAGGAGCATCTGGCGGAGCTGCCGCGGCCGCAAGGCGTGGAAGATGAGGAGGCTGGCCATGGCGGCCCTGGCGGGGTCGCGGGATTCCAGGGCGTCGCGGAGGTCGGTGGCCTGCTGTTGGATCGGCGGGGGTGGCGGCTGCGTCAATGCCGCAAGCGGCGTCGGTGCATTGCCCATTGCACGGCTGCGTCGACTACGGCTCGGGCCCAGGGGTGGG